>JBIOWL010000513.1:0-11554 GCA_044868645.1 Aestuariivirga sp. | reverse complement strand
CGCCCGGAATGGATGATTTTGACTGTCGTCCCCGTGATCCCGCCCGATCTGCGCCCGCTGGTGCCCCTCGATGGCGGCCGTTTCGCCACGTCGGACCTCAACGACCTTTATCGCCGCGTGATCAACCGCAACAACCGCCTGAAGCGCCTGATCGAACTGCGGGCGCCCGACATCATCGTGCGCAACGAGAAGCGCATGCTGCAGGAGGCCGTGGATGCGTTGTTCGACAATGGCCGCCGTGGCCGTGTCATCACGGGCGCCAACAAGCGGCCGCTGAAATCGCTGGCCGACATGCTGAAGGGCAAACAGGGCCGCTTCCGCCAGAACCTGCTCGGCAAGCGCGTGGACTATTCGGGCCGCTCGGTGATCGTGGTCGGCCCCGAACTCAAGCTGCATCAGTGCGGGCTGCCGAAGAAGATGGCGCTCGAGCTCTTCAAGCCGTTCATCTACTCGCGCCTTGAGGCGAAGGGCCTCTCGACGACCGTGAAGCAGGCTAAGAAGCTTGTGGAGAAGGAGAAGCCGGAGGTTTGGGATATCCTCGATGAGGTGATCCGCGAGCATCCGATTCTCCTCAACCGCGCGCCGACGCTGCACCGCCTCGGCATCCAGGCTTTCGAGCCTGTGCTGATCGAAGGCAAGGCGATCCAGCTTCATCCGCTGGTGTGCACCGCCTTCAACGCTGACTTCGACGGCGACCAGATGGCCGTGCACGTTCCGCTGTCGCTTGAAGCGCAGCTGGAAGCGCGCGTGTTGATGATGTCGACCAACAACGTTCTGCATCCGGCGAACGGCCAGCCCATCATCGTGCCGTCGCAGGATATCGTTCTTGGCCTCTATTATCTTTCGATCATGGCGCAGGGCGAGCCGGGCGAGGGCAAGGTGTTTGGCACCATGTCCGAGATCGAGCATGCGCTGAGCAGTGGTGTGGTGACGCTCCATGCCAAGATCAAGGCGCGCATCAAGGATACGGCTGCCGACGGCATGGTGCGCAATCGCATCGTGGAAACGACGCCGGGCCGCATGCGGATCGGCGAACTTCTGCCGCTTGCTCAGAACATCACTTATGATCTGTGCAACAAGCTGATGACCAAGCGTGAAATCTCCAAGATGATCGACGCAGTCTATCGCCACTGCGGCCAGAAGGAAGCGGTGATCTTCTGCGACCGTATCATGGCTCTCGGCTTCCACAACGCCTACAAGGCCGGCATTTCCTTCGGCAAGGATGACATGGTCATTCCGAAGTCGAAGGAGAAGCTCGTTGCCGAAACGCGCGAAATGGCCAAGGAGTATGAGCAGCAGTACATCGACGGCTTGATCACTCAGGGCGAAAAGTACAACAAGGTGGTTGATGCCTGGGCGAAGTGCACGGACAAGGTGGCCGAGCAGATGATGGCGGAGATTTCGTCAGTGAAAATGGACGAGACGACCAATCGTCAGAAGCCGATGAACTCCATCTACATGATGAGCCATTCGGGTGCGCGCGGTTCGCCAGCGCAGATGAAGCAGCTTGCCGGCATGCGCGGCCTCATGGCCAAGCCGTCGGGCGAGATCATCGAGACGCCGATCATCTCCAACTTCAAGGAGGGCCTGTCGGTTCTCGAATACTTCAACTCGACGCACGGCGCCCGTAAGGGTCTTGCCGATACCGCGCTCAAGACGGCGAACTCGGGCTATCTTACCCGCCGCCTTGTGGACGTGGCGCAGGATGCCATCATCTCGGAAGAGGATTGCGGCACGCAACACTACATCACCACCCGGCCGATCGTTGACGCCGGCGAAGTGATCGTTTCGCTGGGCGCGCGCGTTCTTGGCCGTACCGCGGCGCAGGATGTGGTCGATGTCGGCTCCGGTGAAGTCATCGTCGAGGCGGGCAGGGAGATCCTGGAAGCCGATGTCGAGAAGATCGAGAAGGCCGGCATCCAGGAAATCAAGATCCGTTCCGTCCTCACATGCGAAACGAAGTTCGGCGTGTGCGCAGCTTGTTACGGCCGCGATCTTGCACGCGGAACGCCCGTCAACATGGGCGAGGCCGTGGGCGTCATCGCTGCGCAGTCGATCGGCGAGCCTGGCACGCAGCTCACCATGCGCACCTTCCATATCGGCGGTGCGGCACAGGTGATGGACGATAGCTACGTTGAAGCCAACGTGGAAGGCGTGATTGATATTCCCAACCGCGCCGTTGCTAAAGACTCGAGCGGACGACTCGTTGTCATGGGCCGCAACGTGACGATTGCCATCAAGGATGCCAAGGGCAATGAGCGGGCCACTCACAAGGTGGCTTACGGCACGAAACTTCTTGTTGACACGGGCGACAACGTCAAGCGCGGCATGCGCGTTGCGGAATGGGATCCGTACACGCGTCCGGTGCTCACGGAAGTCGACGGCATCGTGGCCTTCGAAGACGTGACGGACGGTGTTTCGGTGAACGAAGTGGTGGACGAAGCCACTGGCATCACCAACCGTGTCATCATTGACTGGCGCACCAACCAGCGTGGTTCTTCGCTGAAGCCCGCCATCGTCATCAAGGACGAGAGCGGCGAAGTGAAGAAGCTGCCACGCGGTGGCGAGGCTCGCTACCTTCTCTCGGTTGATGCCGTGCTCTCGGTGGATCCGGGCTCCAAGGTCGGGGCAGGCGATGTTCTCGCCCGCAACCCGCTGGAAAGCGCCAAAACCCGTGACATCACGGGTGGTCTGCCACGCGTTGCCGAGCTCTTCGAGGCACGCCGTCCGAAGGACGCCGCGGTCATCGCCGAAATCTCCGGCAAGATCGAATTCGGCCGCGACTACAAGAACAAGCGCCGCATCAAGATCGTGCCGCAAGAGGAGGGCAAGGATCCGGTTGAGTATCTCATCCCGAAGGGCAAGCATCTTCCCGTGCAGGAAGGCGACCTTATCGAAAAGGGTGAGTACATCATGGACGGCAACCCGGCGCCGCATGATATCCTGGCGATCAAGGGCGTAGAGGAGCTTGCCTCCTACCTCGTCAATGAAATCCAGGAAGTCTATCGCCTGCAGGGCGTGAACATCAACGACAAGCACATTGAAGTGATCGTGCGGCAGATGCTGCAGAAGATGGAAGTCACCGATGTGGGCGAGTCGACGTTCCTGATCGGCGAGCAGGTGGACCGCGAGGAGCTTGACCACGAGAATGCCAAGCTGGTTGCCGAAGGGCTTAAGCCCGCAACGGCACAGCCGGTGCTGCTTGGCATCACCAAGGCTTCGCTGCAGACCCGCTCCTTCGTGTCGGCGGCCTCCTTCCAGGAGACGACGCGTGTGCTCACCGATGCGGCAACGCAGGGCAAGATCGACACGCTCGACGGCCTCAAGGAGAACGTCATCGTAGGCCGCCTCATTCCGGC
Organism: Aestuariivirga sp.; assembly: GCA_044868645.1. GTDB lineage: Bacteria > Pseudomonadota > Alphaproteobacteria > Rhizobiales > Aestuariivirgaceae > Aestuariivirga. The sequence continues at coordinate 8,195 of JBIOWL010000513.1, read as the reverse complement.
GGGCACGGGCGGCATGCTCTCAAGGCTGCGGCAGGTTGCCAACAAGCGCGACAAGCTCATCCTCGAGGAGCAGGCCAAGACGCAGCTGCCGCCGGCGGCTGCGGAGTAGGCTCCGCCAAGAAATGCAAAGGGCCCGGAGTGATCCGGGCCTTTTTATTTGTCACTGGACCTATTGCAGGGTGCTGGTGATGGCCTAGCGTTGTGTGAGATTTGCGGAGTGGATCATGGCTCAAATTCTTTTCCCCGGCGTACGTCATATCAAAGCACCGAAACCTTCCGGCGGTGAAGACATGGCTGCGATTGAGGACAAGGTCCGGGGGATCCTTGCCGATGTAAGGAAACGGGGTGATGCGGCTGTTTCTGCATATTCCAAACAGTTCGACGGCTATGAAGGGACGATTGAAGTCTCTGATAGCGAGAAGCGCGAGATTGTTGCTTCGATTGCAAAGGACATCCGCGAAGACATGGACTTTGCAATTGCCAATGTGACGCGCTTTGCCGAAGCGCAGAAGGCCTCATTGAGGCCGCTGGAGATTGAAGCTTTGCCGGGCGTGCATCTGGGCCATCGCATCATTCCGATTGAGCGGGTGGGCGTCTATGTGCCAGGCGGACGATACCCCATTCTCTCTGCGGCCATCATGACTGTGGTTCCGGCGAAGGTTGCTGGCTGCAAAGAGATCATCGCTTGCCTTCCTCCAAAAGCTCATCCGGGCATGGTCGCGGGCTGCATTGTAGCGGGCGCGCATCGCGTGTTCCGCGTGGGTGGGGCACAGGCCGTTGCCGCCATGGCCTTCGGCACAGAGAGCGTGCCGCAAGTGGACAAGATTTTTGGTCCCGGCAATGCCTTTGTGAATGAGGCGAAGCGGCAGGTGTTCGGCCGTGTCGGCATCGATCAGCTGGCAGGCCCCAGCGAAATCTATACGGTGGCGGATGAGAGCGGAAACGCCGAGATGATCGCCGCCGATCTTCTAGCCCAGGCTGAGCACGACTTTCGCACACGCGTGGGCCTTATCACCACGAGCGAAGAGCTTGGACATAAGGTCCAAGCCGAGATTGAACGGCAATTGCAGACATTGCGCACGCGTGAGGTGGCGGGCGCGGCCTGGGCCGATCAAGGCGAGATTGCTGTCTGTGATTCAGAAGACAGCATGATTACCTATTCAGATCACGTCGCAGCGGAACATTTGCAGGTCCATACGCGCGATGCGCAAGCCACGGCGAAGAAGCTTTCAAGCTACGGCTCGCTTTTCATTGGGGAACTGGCGAGTGTTGTGTACTCAGACAAATGCTGCGGTACGAACCACACTCTGCCCACCATGGCAGGCGGACGCTACACCGGTGGCCTGTGGGTTGGCTCCTATTTGAAGGTCTGCACGCATCAGTGGATGGAGCCCAAGGGCGTAGCGCAGGTCGCGCCCCATGCCGTGCGGCAGGCCGGTAATGAGGGGCAGTGGGGCCATCAGGCAGCGGCGGAATACCGGCTCAAGATGCTGGGGATCAATAGCCGGCTCTAAGCTGTGGGCCATAGCGCCTTGGCAAGGAGTAACAAGGCCATGACCGCGAGCAGCAGCAGCATCCAACGGCGGAACTGCTCTTGGTCGGCAGATTTGAAGCTGCGGGAGCCAACCCAAACTCCGGCCAGAAGCGCGGGCAGGAACAAGGCGGCACGCCACAGTGTATCCACAGACAGCAAGCCCATGGGCGTGGCGTAGCTCAGACCGATGACGTCGGTGAAAAAGAAGAAAGCCGCAATGGAGGCACGGCCAACGGCATTTCCAGCGGGAGACGAAAAATAGAAGAGGATGACGGGCGGGCCTGCGATGCCAAAGGCACCATTACAGAAGCCTGCCGAGCCGCCCGCTGCAATGGCGGCAGCCGTTCCGGGCACGGCGTTAAGCTTGAAACCCTTGAACATCAGTGCAACTGCGGCCAGCACGAAAATACTGAGGGCGATTTGCATATGTTCGGGTGACACATAAGCTAACGCCATCAACCCTAGCGGAGTGGCGATGAGGCAGCCGATGATCAGGGGCAGCAGGGAACGCCAGTGGATATCCTTCCAGATGGAAGGCAGCATGTGAATCGTTGCCGCGATTTCCATGAGGAAGATGGCGGGGACGATGGATGAGACCGGATAGATCAAGGCAAGTCCGGTAATGGCGATGAGCGAAAAGCCAAAACCAGAATAGCCGCGCACAATGGCGGCCAGGAAGATGATTGTCAGAGCGGCAGCCGTTGTAAACAAGCTTGCCTCTCAATAGCCCGCAAAGGAGCGTTCCAGCGCATCTTCGACTTGCACTACATCATCTTCCGCAATGCACATGGGTGGGACGAAACGGAAGATGTTGCGGTTGGCTCCTGATTTGCTGAGCACTAGGCCATTGTCGCGGGTTTTCTCGAAAATGGCTGCGGCTTCGTCCGGGGCAGGGACCTTGCTCTTGCGGTCCTTCACCAATTCAATGGAAAGCATGAGGCCGCGACCACGGACATTGCCGATGATCTCATGCTTCTGCTGCAGCTTGTCGAACACTTTGCGCAACGACGCACCAACCTTCCGGGAATTTTCCTGGAGCCCTTCCTTTTCGATGACCTGCAACACCGCACGACCGGCGGCACAGGAAGTTGGGCTTGCCCCGTAGGTATGGAAGGTGAACTTGCCCGCAAGGCTCTCAGCCACATGGCGCTGTGCCACGACTGCGCCAAGCGGGAAGCCGTTTCCAATACCCTTCGCCATGACGACGATGTCGGGGATGATGCCGTGGTGTTCAAAGGCCCAGAAATTGTCGCCCGTGCGGCCAAATCCTGATTGTACCTCGTCAACGATCATCACGCCGCCATGGGCGCGCACTTTTTCGCATGCGGATTTCAGATAGCCCTCCAGAACTTCCACTATGCCACCATAACCCAGTATTGGCTCGACGATCATGCCCGCAAGCCTGCCGGAGGTGGAGTATTTGATCGTGCGGTCGATGTCGGCGAGATAGGCGGCCGTATCCCCACCAAAGGTTCCGCGATAGGAATCGGGATTTGCCACGTGGTGAATGCCCGTGAGCAGGGGAATATGGTGGCGAAAGCCCGAAATGCCGGAGAGTGATTGCGCGCCGATAGTGGCGCCATGATAGGAGTTCTGCAAGGCCAGCATATCGATGTTGCCCGTATGCTGCTGGGCCATGACAAGTGCGAGATCGATGGCTTCGGTGCCGCTGTTGGTGAAATGGACGACCCAATCATGGCCCTTCGGCATGCGCGCTGCCAGTTCCTCGGCAAAATGCGCCGGCACCGGGTGATAGAACATGGTGGTGCAGTGCTGGAGCTGCCGTATCTGCTCTTCAACTGCCTTGGTTACATCAGGATGGGCGTGGCCCACCGAGACGCAGACATTCATACCCAGAAGGTCAAGATATTTGCGCCCCTTTTCATCCCACAGATACTGGCGTTCTCCGCGCTGGAAGATCGTGGGGGTCTTGTAGGGAACAAATGCGCGTTGGGAAGCCGCGTAATACTTTTCGCGGCGATCAACGATTGATTGGGTCGACCAGTCTGTTGTGGCGTTCATGAATCACTCTTGCCCGTTTCCCACAGTCAAGCCGGGGAAGCGGGCAGGAGCTAGCACCAGTTTTGCTTTGAACTGGTAGCAGTTAACTCAGTGAACAGAGGCGAGGGCGTGGCCCATGTCCGGTTCGATAAGGCCAATCATGGCGCCGGTGGCATCGGTGACGACGGCAAGCTTGCCGACGCCAGGGATCTTGACGGGTGGCCGCATGATTTCACCACCAGAGCGCGAAGTTTCCACTTCTGCCTGGTCGATGTCGCCCACCGAAAGGTAGGTCATCCAGTGAGAAGGGATGCCCTCATAGTCGGGGGCGGTGAGTTCAAAGATGCCGCCGACGGGCTTGCCGTCCTTGCGGGCGATCCAGTAGCCACCGCCATCGGGCAGGGTGGCCGGTTCAAATTCCCAGCCCAAAGTGCGGCCATAGAATGCGAGAGCTGCCTCAGGCTCCCACGTGTTAAGTTCGTGCCACCAATGTCTTTGCGGCATGGTCATCGGTATGTTCTCCCCTCGCTGATCTGAGAATTCCGGTAAGTGATTCATATGTGGCCGTCGGAAGGGAAGCTGACTGCGCCGTTGGGCGGCAACGGGGCGGGATTTTGGCAAACCACTTCGCAATTGTGGCAAGCTTGCGGCTGATTCCGCAGCGCGGCAGATGGGTTGCATTGGTTTCGTTCGGACTTTGAAATAAATCCACAAAGCTGAGAAAATGCGGTGTTTTCGCCTCCAAAAGGGGGTTGACGACCGCGCGGTCAATCGCTAGAAGCGCGCCAACTTCCGGGACTGCAGGCCGTCGGGGCTAAGCGCCCACGAAACGCTGACACGGAAGGAAAGAGAAAGACATTCAAGGTCAAGCCCACGAACCTGGCCGGTTTGCTGGGCCTCTGGTTTTGAGCGCGGAACGGGTCCGGACCGGACTGTTCTCGCGTTTTTGTCGCGCATGCAATGCCGGTCCAGCGAGATTTTGAAGGTAGAGATGCCGACAATCAACCAATTGCTGCGGAAGCCCCGCACCAAGCCGACCTACCGCAACAAGGTGCCTGCGATGCAGTCCTGCCCGCAGAAGCGCGGCGTTTGCACGCGCGTTTACACCACAACGCCGAAGAAGCCGAACTCGGCTCTGCGCAAGGTTGCAAAGGTTCGCCTCACCAACGGCTTTGAAGTGGTGAGCTACATTCCGGGCGAGGGCCACAATCTGCAGGAACACTCCGTGGTGATGATCCGCGGTGGCCGCGTGAAGGATCTTCCCGGCGTCCGCTATCACATCATCCGCGGCATTCTCGATACGCAAGGCCTGCCGAAGCGCCGTCAGCGCCGTTCCAAATATGGCGCGAAGCGTCCGAAGTAAGAGAGGTTCAGATGTCCCGCCGCCACCGCGCAGAAAAGCGCCTCATTAACCCCGATCCGAAGTTTGGTGACCTTGTCGTCTCCAAGTTCATGAATAACCTGATGTACGAGGGCAAGAAGTCCGTCGCAGAAGGCATCGTTTACGGCGCGCTCGAAACAATTCAGAGCAAGGCCAAGTCAGACCCCATTCAGACATTCCATGCCGCGCTTGAGAATGTCGCGCCTGCCATCGAAGTGCGTTCGCGCCGCGTCGGTGGCGCCACCTACCAGGTTCCCGTCGAAGTGCGCCCAGAGCGCCGCCAGGCCCTCGCCATTCGCTGGATTATCACGGCCGCCCGTGGCCGCAATGAAAAGACAATGGTTGAACGCCTTTCCGGCGAACTGATGGATGCCGCCAATAACCGCGGCACCGCCGTCAAGAAACGCGAAGATACTCACAAGATGGCCGAGGCGAACCGCGCCTTCAGCCATTACCGCTGGTAAGAGAAAATCATGGCCCGCCAATACGCCCTCGAGGATTATCGCAACTTCGGCATCATGGCCCACATCGATGCCGGCAAGACCACGACGACCGAGCGCATCCTCTATTACACGGGCAAGAGCCACAAGATCGGCGAAGTGCATGACGGCGCTGCCACCATGGATTTCATGGAACAGGAGCAAGAGCGCGGCATCACTATTACCTCCGCTGCCACCACTGCCATCTGGCATGGCAAGCGGATGAACATCATCGACACGCCGGGACACGTTGACTTTACGATTGAAGTCGAGCGTTCGCTGCGTGTGCTGGACGGCGCCGTGTGCGTTCTTGATTCGAACCAGGGTGTTGAGCCGCAGACTGAAACTGTGTGGCGCCAGGGCGACAAGTACAATGTGCCCCGCATCGTGTTCTGCAACAAGATGGACAAGACGGGTGCAAGCTTCGAGCAATGCATCAAGGACATCAAGGAACGACTTGGCGCGAGGCCAGTTCCGATCCAGCTGCCGATTGGCGCTGAAGCAGATTTCAAAGGCATCATCGACCTCGTCCGCATGAAGGGTGTTGTCTGGGAAGACGAGGCGCTGGGCGCCAAGTTCCACGACATCGAAATTCCGGCCGAGTTGAAGGCTGCTGCCGAACAGGCGCGTGCTGACATGGTCGAGGCCTGCGCCGAACTCGACGACCAGGCCATGGAAGACTATCTCAATGGCAAGGAAATCTCGAACGAGACGATCAAGAAGCTGCTCCGCAAGGCGGTGATCAACGGCTCGTTCTTCCCGGTTCTTTGCGGCTCGGCCTTCAAGAATAAGGGTGTGCAGCCGCTACTTGACGCGGTTGTCGATTATCTGCCGTCGCCGCTCGACCGTCCGGCCATCAAGGGCATCGATCCCAAGGATGACTCGGAGACCGAGCGCAAGGCTTCGGACACTGAGCCGCTGTCACTCCTCGGCTTCAAGCTGATGGACGACCAGTATGGCGTCTTGACCTTCTGCCGCATCTATTCGGGCGTGCTCCACAAGGGCACATCGCTTCTTAATTCAACGCGCGGCAAGACCGAGCGTGTGGGCCGCATGGTTCTCATGCATGCCAACAATCGCGAGGAAATTGCCGAGGCCCATGCGGGCGACATCGTGGCCCTCGTTGGCCTCAAGGACACGCGTACCGGCGATACGCTGTGCGATCCGAACAAGCCGGTGATCCTCGAAAAGATGGAATTCCCGGATCCCGTCATTGAAATGAAGGTCGAGCCCAAGACAAAAGCCGATCAGGAAAAGATGGCGGTGGCTCTTTATAAGCTTGCTGCTGAAGACCCGTCCTTCCGCGTTTCAACCGACTCCGAGTCTGGTGAAACGATTATCAAGGGCATGGGCGAGCTTCATCTCGACATCAAGGTGGACATCCTCAAGCGCACCCACAAAGTGGAAGTGCAGGTGGGAGCGCCGCAGGTGGCCTATCGTGAAGCCATCACCCGCAAGAAGACCAAGGACTACACCCATAAGAAGCAGACGGGTGGCACGGGCCAGTTCGCCCGCGTGATCCTCGAGATCGAGCCTAACGAAAAGGGCAAGGGCAACGAATTCGAATCGAAGATTGTCGGCGGTTCGGTGCCGAAGGAATACATCCCCGGCGTTGAAAAAGGCCTCAATTCGGTTCTCACCTCCGGTCCGCTCATTGGTTTTCCGATGGTGGACATTAAAGTGTCGCTGGTTGATGGCGCGTATCACGAGGTCGACTCCTCCGCGATCGCCTTCGAAATCGCAACGCGCCAGGCACTCAGGGAAGCCTTCCAGGAAGCTGGCCCCGTGCTACTCGAACCGATGATGAAGGTTGAAGTAACCTCGCCGGAAGAATTTGTGGGCTCCGTGATCGGTGACCTGAATTCCCGCCGCGGCCAGATTGTCGGCACCTCGATGCGCGGCAATGCCAACATCATCAACGCGCTCGTGCCGCTCGCCAACATGTTCGGCTACATCAACAACCTGCGCTCTATGAGCCAGGGCCGCGCGTCCTACACGATGCAATTCGATCACTACGCCCAGGTTCCGGGCGCGGTGGCTGAAGAAGTCAAAAAGAAATACGCCTAACCCTTTTTTGAAAACGGAGAGCTCCGATGGCCAAAGAGAAATTCACCCGCGACAAGCCGCACTGCAACATTGGGACGATTGGGCATGTTGACCATGGCAAGACGAGCCTGACGGCGGCGATTACCAAGATTCTGGCGGAGACGGGGGGCGCGACCTATACGGCCTATGACCAGATCGACAAGGCGCCGGAAGAGAAGGCCCGCGGCATTACCATCAACACGGCCCATGTCGAGTACCAGACGCAGAAGCGCCACTATGCCCATGTGGATTGCCCGGGACATGCCGATTATGTGAAGAACATGATTACCGGTGCGGCCCAGATGGATGGCGCCATCCTGGTGGTCTCGGCCGCTGACGGCCCCATGCCGCAGACCCGTGAGCACATTCTTCTGGCCCGCCAGGTGGGTGTTCCGGCCCTTGTGGTGTTCATGAACAAGGTGGACATGGTGGATGATCCTGAGCTTCTGGACCTTGTGGAGATGGAGGTGCGTGAGCTTCTCTCTTCCTACCAGTTCCCGGGCGACAAGATCCCGATCATTAGGGGTTCGGCGCTTGCTGCCCTTGAGGGCAAGAGCCCTGAGATCGGCAAGGACGCCATCCTCAAGCTGATGGCGGCGGTTGATGAATATATCCCGCAGCCTGAGCGGCCCAAGGACCAGCCCTTCCTGATGCCGATCGAGGACGTGTTCTCGATCTCCGGCCGCGGCACGGTTGTGACGGGCCGGGTTGAGCG
>JBIOWL010000512.1:0-2930 GCA_044868645.1 Aestuariivirga sp. | reverse complement strand
GGCATATTCGGAGGCGGTCGCCGGGTCGACGGCGCGGCGCCAGGAGAAAACGAAATCATCGGCAGTGACGGGCGATCCGTCAGACCAAGTGGCGCCTTGGCGCAGTTTGAAGGTGTAGACCTTGCCGTCGTCGGATACGGTCCAGCTTTCGGCTGCGCCTGGAGTGGTTTCAGCCTTGGCGTTTTCAGTGGTCAGCCCCATGAAAAGGTCACGCAGAATATGCGCTTCGTAAACCGTCGAGGTCTTGTGTGGGTCGAGCGATTCCGGATCAGCAGAATTGCCGCGATTGAAGACGACTTCGGCGAAGGCCAAGGTCGAAGTGAGCGCGAGAACGGCTGTTCCCGCCAGAAGCGATTTCATTGACATCATACGCATGTGATTATGCTCCCTGTTTTAGTTCCGCCTGCTTGATGCGGCGGTGGATGGGGTCACGTTAGCACAACCATATGGCATGGCTACCGGAACGGAAATTCAGGGGATGTCGCTATTTTGTTCTCAGGATTCGGGTGGTGGGGCCGCTTCGGCACGCCGCTTCAAGGTCCAGTAGCGAAAGACGCTCAAGGGAATGAGAGCCAGATAGAGCGCTGCTGCGACAAGAAGCGAGGCCCATGGAAAACTGATGAGGCAGACGATGGCGAGGGCGGCTGCGGCGAGTACGGGCAATACCATGTCGCGCGGCACGCGGGTGAGGTTCTTGCCCGAGAAGGTGGGGACCCTGCTCACCATCATAATGGCGAGGAACACGATGAGCGGGGCCACAAAGGCTGCATATCTGTGACCCTCGATGTCGCCGACGAGGAAGCCATAATAGATCGGCACCATGGCGAGAGCAGCGCCCGCCGGTGCCGGAATGCCGGAAAAGAAGTTGGCAGCGAAGGCAGGCTTGTTCAAATCGTCAAGCGCCACATTGAAGCGGGCAAGCCGGAGCGCACAGGCTACGGCAAACATGAGGCAGATGACCCAGCCGATGGGACGGGTGGTGTTGAGGGCCCAGAAATAGAGAAGCAGCGCAGGCGCCACGCCGAAATTCACGAAATCAGCAAGGGAATCAAGCTCGGCACCGAAGCGAGAAGTGCCGCGCAGCATGCGGGCTAATCTGCCGTCAATGGCATCGAGAAAAATGGCAAGGATCACGGCGGCGGTGGCGATCTCGAAGCGGCCTTCGAAGGCGAGCCTGATGGCTGTCACGCCGCTGCAGAGGGCAACGAGCGTGATGAGATTGGGCAAAAGGAAACGGAGCGGCACGGCGCGAAAATTGCGCGGGCCGTTCTCCGGATTTTGGATTTCGTCAGCCATGGTTCTATTCGCGGCGCGAGGGCTGGGCCGCCCCCTTGCGCTCCAGGTCGGCCAGAACGGTTTCACCAGCGATAGCGCGCTGGCCGCGGGCGACGAGCGGAGCGACGTCTTCAGGGATATAGACATCGACGCGGCTGCCGAAGCGGATCAGGCCGAAGCGCTGACCGGCATGCAGCCTGTCGCCCTCGCTCACGAATTTCACGATGCGTCGGGCAACAAGACCCGCGATCTGCACAACACCGATAGCGGGGCCTGCCTCGCTTTCGATGGTGAGGGCCTGGCGTTCATTATCTTCGCTGGCCTTGTCGAGTTCGGCATTGAGGAAGGCGCCGGGAACATAGGCAAGCCTGGTGATGCGGCCATCGAGCGGGCTGCGATTGATGTGAACATCGAAGACATTCATGAAAACGGAGATGCGCGTGTGGCGCTCGCGCGGCAGATCAAGCTCGGGCGGTGGGATGACGGAGGCGATGGAGCTCACAACGCCATCGGCTGGTGAGATGATGAGCGAGCGGCCCAGGGGCGTCACCCGTTCGGGATCGCGGAAGAAATAGGCGCACCAGGCGGTCAGCACCACAAAGACCCAGGCCAGTGGCGGCCAGCCAATCCAAAAGAAGAACAGCGCAATGGCGGCAAAGATGGCGACAAAGCGCCAGCCTTCCCGGTGCACGGGCGCGATAGAGGATGTGATGCTGTCGATAATGGTCATGATGGGTGCCCTTAGCGCATCTTGCCTGAAATGAAAATCGCGGGAGCAGACCCCACTCCGCCCCCGCGACTTCAGCTCCAACCAGGGAGGACCGGCTGGACTTTATCTGTTGCTCAGATGGCGCTGGCCACCTTCACTCTTATTTGACTCATCAACCACGAATTGGTGGGCGCTGCTTCTTCTTTTGGGGAAGCTCGCAGCCCGGTTTGACCCTCCACGTGTTCCGTGGCGTGGAGGCACCCTGCACCCCGGCGCATAAACAATGGTGAACTGCAGCGCATTTGAATCAAGTTTTCCGGGAATTTGGCCGATTTCTGTGTGCCAGCGTTAATGGCTCACTCCCGCGCAGGCTTTCAGAAAAGTTGATTCACTCTTCGTTGACCAGGGCTGTTTCCGCCTCGGCAATCTTTGGCGGAGGCGAGCCGATTTTCGCCAGTTTCTTGCGGGCTTCGTCGGCCTCGCGCTGGCGGTTCCACATGCTGGCGTAGAGTCCACCCTTTTTCTTCAGGAGGTGGGCATGGGTGCCGCGCTCGGCAATGCGGCCCTTGTCGAGCACGATGATCTCATCGGCATCGACAATGGTTGAGAGCCTGTGGGCGATGACCAAAGTGGTGCGGTTCTTTGAGACTTGCCGCAGCGCCCTCTGGATTTCCTGTTCGGTGAGGCTGTCGAGTGCTGAGGTTGCCTCATCGAGAATGAGAATGGGTGGGCCTTTCAGGATGGTGCGGGCGATGGAGACGCGCTGCTTCTCGCCACCTGAAAGCTTGAGTCCGCGCTCGCCGACCAGCGCCTCATACTGTTTCGGCAGCTTCATCACAAAGCCGTGGATCTGGGCCATGCGGGCGGCCTGTTCAACTTCTTCATCAGAGGCGGCAGGCCGCCCATAGCGGATGTTGTAGCGCACCGTGTCGTTGAAGAGCACGGT
>JBIOWL010000511.1:0-4971 GCA_044868645.1 Aestuariivirga sp. | reverse complement strand
TTCATCGACCACGTCATGCCGGCATTCAGGTGAGTGAAATGAGAAAGTTTCAACTCTACATCGACGGCAAGTTTGAAGATGCGCCGCAGAGCTTCGAAAGCCTGAGCCCGGCCACTGGTAAGCCCTGGGCCGTGATGCCCGACGCAACGCCCGATGTTGTGGATCGTGCCGTCCGTTCCGCCCATCGCGCCTTTCATGATGATGCCTGGCGCGGCCTCACTGCCACGCAGCGCGGCAAGCTTCTCCTGAAACTCGCCGATGCCCTGGCAGAAAGCACGGCAGCCATCGCCGAAATCGAAACCATCGATACCGGCAAGGTGATCCACGAAACGGCAAGCCAGATCGCCTATATCGTGGAATACTTCCGCTACTTCGGCGGACTTGCCGATAAGTTCGCCGGCCAGCACCTGCCGATCGACAAGAAGGACATGGAAGTCTGGCTCAGGCGCGAACCCATCGGTGTCGTTGCCGCCATCATCCCGTGGAATTCCCAACTCTTCCTCACGGCAACGAAGTTGGGCCCTGCCCTTGCCGCGGGCTGCACGGTTGTTCTCAAGGCCTCGGAGGAAGCGCCGGGTCCCCTCCTCGAATTTGCTAGAGCTTTTGACAAGGTCGGATTTCCTCCGGGCGTGCTCAATGTCATCACCGGGCGCGGCGCAGAATGCGGCATTGCCTTGACCTCCCATCCGCTGGTCTCGCGCATTGCTTTCACCGGCGGGCCTGAAACAGCGCGGCATATCGTGCGCAACTCAGCAGCCAACCTTGCCGTCACGACGCTCGAACTCGGCGGCAAGTCGCCCGTCGTGGTGTTTGATGATGCGGGGCTCGAAAGCACGGCAAGCGCCATTGTGGCCGGCATCTTTGCAGCGGCCGGGCAGTCCTGCGTCGCAGGCTCCCGCCTCATCGTTCAGCGCGGCATCAAGGATCAATTGCTGGGGCGCATCGTCGAGAAAGCCGAAGCCATCCGCATGGGCGATCCCAGTGACCCCAAGACACAAGTTGGCCCGCTCGGCACCCGCCGCCAGCGCGACTACATCGAAAAGATCGTGGCGGAGAGCATCTCGGCCGGCGCCAGGGTACTGTGCGGCGGCAAGCGCCCGGACAATCTGCCCGACGGCTATTATTACCTGCCGACCGTTCTGGATTGCACCACCGTCAACACCCCTTCCGTGGCCCATGAACTCTTCGGGCCTGTCCTTTCTGTTCTGACATTCGACACGGAAGAAGAAGCCGTTCGCCTCGCCAATGACACGGAATACGGGTTAGGCTCTGGCGTTTTCACGCAGAACTTGTCCCGGGCGCACCGCATGGCGGCAAAAATCCGCGCCGGCGTTGTTTGGATCAACACCTACAGGGCCATTTCACCGCTAGCGCCCTTTGGCGGTTTCGGCCTCTCTGGCTATGGCCGCGAAAGCGGCGCCGAATCCATTCTCGACTACACAAGGACAAAGAGTGTGTGGCTTCGCATCTCCGATGATCCCATTCCAGACCCCTTTGTGATGCGCTGAACCCGGAAAGGATTGAACAATTAATGGTCAGTTCCCCAGAAATTTGTTGCACTGCAAAAAAGTCGTGCAATGATTGTCATAAATAGGTGAGTGGAGACAGGGATGTCCGGTTCGCAACCGATGGTCCGGTTCGAGAATGTGCAGAAGAGTTATGACGGCGAAACGCTTGTCGTCAAAAACTTGAACTTGGATATCGCCAAGGGCGAGTTCCTCACCATGCTGGGGCCTTCGGGTTCCGGCAAGACGACAACGCTGATGATGCTCGCCGGATTTGAACCTGCCACCCATGGCGAGATCTGGCTGAACGGCAGGCCCATCAACAATGTGCCGCCCCACAAGCGCGGCATCGGCATGGTGTTCCAGAACTATGCGCTCTTTCCGCACATGACTGTTGCGGAGAATCTCGCCTTCCCGCTCACCGTCCGCAATCTCAGCAAGGCCGATATCGAAGCCAAGGTGAAGCGCGCCATGGACATGGTGAAGCTGCCTGGCTTCGAGCACAGGAAACCCGGCCAGCTTTCTGGCGGCCAGCAGCAACGCGTTGCAGTGGCGCGTGCATTGGTGTTCGAGCCGGACCTTGTGCTGATGGATGAGCCTCTCGGTGCTCTCGACAAACAATTACGCGAGCAGATGCAATTTGAAATCAAGCATATTCATGACCGGCTTGATGTCACCGTCGTCTATGTTACCCACGACCAGACGGAAGCGCTCACCATGTCGGACCGCATCGCGGTCTTCAACGATGGCGTGATCCAGCAGTTGTCATCGGCCGAGGAACTTTACGACCAGCCGAAGAACTCCTTCGTCGCCCAGTTCATCGGCGAGAACAACAAGTTCAGGGGCACGATAACATATACGAATGGCAGCACCTGCAAGGTGAAGCTCGATTCCGGCGAAGAGATCACGGCGCTCAATGTCGTGGGCGGAGCAAGCGGCAGCAAAAGCATGCTTTCGATCAGGCCGGAAGCAATCGAGATCAACCCTAATGGCGAGGAGATCGAAAACCGTCTTGATGCCCAGGTGAAGGAACTGATTTTTCTCGGCGATCACTTGCGCGCAAGATTGTCGGTCGCCGGCAACGAGGATTTCATTGTGAAGGTCCGCCACAAGGGTCTCGGAACTTCACTCAAACAGGGAGGAAAGGTGAAAGTCGGCTGGCAAGCGACAGACTGCCGGGCGCTTGACGCGCCATAACAACAATTTCGAAGGTCAGGCAGGACCCCCAACAACTGCAATCAACTGAAGCCGCGCAGGTTTGTGCGCGTAAATTTAACAAGGGAGTATCAAATGAAATACATAACGAAACTTCTGGCCGCTGCGGCACTTGGCAGCGCCATGTTCGCCGCGGCACCCGTCGCCTCGGCCGGAGATGAACTCACCATCGTCTCCTGGGGCGGCGCCTATTCGGAATCGCAGCGTAAAGCCTTCTATGAGCCCTACAATGCAGCCGGCAACAAGGTGACGGAAGCCGAATATAATGGCGAAGTCGCTAAGATCAAAGCCATGGTCGAAGCCAATGCCGTAACCTGGGACGTGATCGACGTTGACACGCCGACCGGCCTCCAGGGCTGCGCCGAGGGTGCGCTTGAAACCATCGACTGGGCCAAGCTTGGCCTCGACAAGTCGAAGTTCATCGGTGCCGAACTCATGGAATGCGCCGTGCCCAACATCGTCTATGGCACGGTCTTCGGCTACGACACATCGAAGCTCGCGGAAGGTCCGACAACTTTGATGGATCTTTTCGACATGGCCAAGTTCCCGGGAAAACGCGGCCTGTGGAAGAACCCGCAGGTGAACCTGGAATGGGCGCTGATCGCCGATGGCGTTCCTGCAGCGGATGTCTACAAGGTTCTGGGCACGCCGGAAGGCGTGGACCGTGCCTTCAAGAAGCTCGACACCATCAAGAAAGACATCGTGTGGTGGGAAGCGGGCGCTCAAGCACCGCAGCTCCTCGCCGATGGCCAGGTGGTGATGACCTCGGCCTGGAACGGCCGTCTGCAAACCGCCATCGACAAGGACGGCAAACCGTTCAAGATCGTATGGGACAACCAGGCGCTTGATTGGGACTGGTGGGCCATCACCAAGAACACTCCGAAGCTGGAAGAAGCCTATCGCTTCATCGCATTCGCTTCTCAGCCAGCCGTGATGGCCGATCAAACGAAGTTCATCGCCTATGGCCCTTCGAACAAGGACGCTGTGCCGAACATCGATCCCAAGACACTGCCCAACCTGCCGACCGCTCCAGACAACCTGAAGACGGCCTGGCAGCTTGACCCGCAGTTCTGGGCCGATAATGGCGATCAGCTGAAGGAACGCTTCAACGCCTGGCTGGCGCAGTAACGACTCTCTCCCCCGGCTTCGCCGGGGGAGAATGTCCTCTCTCGTCATCCCGGCGAAAGCCGGGACCCATTAGGTAGCTTCCGCATGACCATGATGACAGGCACGGCATCAGTTTATGGTCAACCATCGCAATGGGCCCCGGCTTTCGCCGGGGTGACGGTTAGGCCATGAGCAGTACCACCGCTGACATCATCATGCGCGCTGCCGATGGCACGCCCCTGAAGCTGAAACTGCAGCAGACGATGCGGCGCGAGCGCATGAGAGCCTTGATGCTCATCGCGCCCCTCTTCCTTTTCATTGTCATCAGCTTCCTCATTCCAATCGGGCAGATGCTGGTGAACGCCTTCTATGATCCCGACATACGCAACAACATGCCATTAACTGTGGCAATCATCGCCGATTGGGACGGCAAGGATGTGCCGGGCGAAGAAGCCTTTGCCGCCTTGGCAGCCGACCTCAAGGCAGCGCAAAAATCAAGACAGGCGGCGTTGATCGGCAAGCGCCTCAACTATGAAATACCGACGCTGAAATCCAAGGTTACTGTGACGGCGAGAAAAATTGAAAAGGTTGAGGCCGGGCCATGGAAAGAGGCAGTGATCGCCATCGATCCGGTCTGGAACCAGGTTGAAACCTGGGTCGTGATCAAGCGCGCAAGTGCTGCCTATACGCCTTTCTACCTGCTCAGTGTGCTGGATCTGAAGCAGGAAGCAAATGGCTCCATTGTTTCCGTCGAAGACAACCGGAAAATCTATCGCGACATTCTCTGGCGCACGCTCGGCATTTCCTTCCTGGTCACGCTGCTGACGCTGGTTCTTGGTTATCCTGTGGCCTACATGCTGGCGACGCTTCCTACGCGCAACGCCAACATCCTCTTGATCCTGGTCCTGCTGCCGTTCTGGACTTCGCTTCTTGTGCGCACCACAGCCTGGTCCATTCTGCTGCAGGATGGTGGAGTTGTAACGCAACTCATGCATGTGACGGGCATTACTTGGCTGCTCAATCTTGTAGGGGTCCTGGATGGCGAGCCTTCGCTCTACAAGACACGTTTCGCAACCGTTCTTGCCATGACCCATATCCAACTGCCCTTCACGCTTCTTCCCATCTACTCCGTGATGAAAACTAT
>JBIOWL010000510.1:0-2806 GCA_044868645.1 Aestuariivirga sp. | reverse complement strand
GGTGCCGTGCTGATCAATCTGGCGCTTTGCGGGCTGCTTATCCCGCGCATGGGTCTCGTGGGAGCGGCGCTGGCGGCGGCAGCCGGCTTCAGCTTCGAAGCATCGGCCTCGACGATCCTCGCCCGGGGCTCTCTCGCCCAAGCTATTTCAGGCTGATCAGATATTCGGCTATCGCGCGGACGTCTTCTTCCGGGAGCTGAGCAAGGTTGGCCTGGACATCGCCCATGCCGCCGCTCGAGAGCCGGTCGAACCCCATGGTTTCTCCGAACCGCATCGCGGAGGTCAGCTCTTCGGCGTCGGCGTAGCGCCCGCGGCCGACGAGGTTGCGCAGCGAGGGAATGCGGCCTTTGCCTTCGGGGTGGGGTGCCCCGGCCAGATGACGATTTTTATCCGGGATCAGAAAGATGTTCCGCGGCGTGTGGCATTCGCCGCAGTGACCCGGCGCATTGACCAGATAGGCACCACGATTCCAGCTCGCGCTCTTCGATGGATCAGGCCGATAGGGTGTATCGTCCAGCGCAAGCTGTTTCCAGAGACCGACGCCGCGCCGCAACAGCCAGGGGAGAAGAACATCGGCCGGCCGGTTTGCGGAACTTACCGGAGGAAGGGAAGACGCATAGGACTGAAGGTCGATGACATCACTCAGCGGCATGCGATGGAAGGAAGGGTATGGAAAAGCTGGGATGTAATGGCTGCCTCTCGGAGAAATTCCGAGATGAACGGCGTTCACAAAATCCAGCGTGCTCCAATTGCCGATGCCCGTTGCCTTGTCGGGCGTAATATTCGGGGGATAAAAGATGCCAATCGGCGTTTTCAGGGGCCTGCCGCCAGAGGGAAGCGTCATATCCCTGCCGGCCTTATCGGCAGGCTTATGGCAGGAAATGCAACCCCCGATGATGTAGAGAATTCTGCCGCGCTCGACGCTGGCCGTGTGCTGCGGCAGCTGGGCGGCGGTCAGCGGGTCAGCCCTCGTCAGGAGAACAAAAGTTGCGCCGCCGAGGCCCAGAAGAACCGCGGCGGCGATGATTGCTTTAAACCCCGGTCGTCGCAATGGCGGTGATCAGTCCTTGGGGCGGCGATATTTGTCGTGACAATTCTTGCAGGCACCTCCCACTTTACCGATCGCGTCCTTGAGCCCGGCCTCATCGGTAGCGGCGGCGAGCGCCAATGACGCGTTCATGGCCTGATCAAGTGCTGAGGCAAAGCCTTGGGGGTCACTCCAGACTTCGGCCTTGGCATAGGTCTCGGGCGGGCCATTGTCGCTTCCCGGCGGGAAGAGGTTTCTTACCGCATCGAAGCGGGCCGCCATTGCTTCACCTTGCTCCTTGACCACGGCGGCATCAAAAGGGGAATCACCCTGCGCCATTCCGCCCAGTATCTTCATGGTCTGGCCGTTGGCCTTCATGGCCGCCTGGCGATCCTCGATCGGACCGGCAAGAACTGCCGATGCGCAGAAGTTTAATGCCGCCGCAATTGCAACAGAAGCGAGAAGCAACTTCCTCATCCAATCCTCCCGAAGGTAATTGTAAGGTCGAGCGTTACCATTACGACAGAATATCGGCCGTTATTCCAGACTTGCGAAGATCAAGTTTTTTTGAGGAAGGGGTTCGGGAACCGGCCGCAATTCAGCCTTTCTTAGCCGATCGGTGCGAGCATCCGTTCGAAGTGGAGGACGGAATGAAAAATCCGCAACGGCCGGCGGAAGGCAAACGAGAGGCGCAGATGGACGTGAAGCGGCTGCGCAAACTCCTCAGCCCCGAGCTTTCGGAAGTGCTGCACATGCTCGATGCTTTCGAAGCCCGCCTGGGAAAGAAATCAACAACCCACTAATCTTAATGCCTGCTCGGTGCGCCCCATGTTTCGCGCTTGCGGTAGAGCGTCGAGGGGCTGACGCCGAGGATGCGGGCCGCCTGCGGAATGCTGCCATTGCAGGCAGACAAGGCACCCTCGATCACATCACGTTCGATCTGCCACAACTGGCGCGTAAAGAATGAGGCGGGCAGCGCCATGGCGGCATGAATGCGCCGCAGATCGGTAATGCCATCGGCATCAGCCCGCGGCAGGGCTGAAATCCCCTGGGGGATGCCGCAGGCGGGGGGAAGCCCCAACATGTCCGCTTCCAACTCTTCAGCATCGTTCAAGACGACTGCGCGACGGATCACGTTTTGCAGTTCACGAATGTTGCCGGGCCAGCCGTACGCGAGCAGGGCAGCTTCGCACGCGCTCGAGAGACGGCTAAGGGTCTTCGCTTCCTCCGCCGCATAGGCGGCAAGAAATCGCCGGGCCAGGATCAGCACGTCACCATCGCGCTCGTGGAGAGCCGGCATGGTGAGTGCAAGCACATGGAGGCGATAGAACAAATCCTTGCGGAATCGTCCGGCCGCGACTTCCTCGGCGGGATTACGGTTGGTGGCGCAGATGATACGCACGTCGACAGGCTCAGCGGCGGCCGAGCCGACACGCTGGATCTTTCCGCTCTGCAGGAAGCGCAGCAGCTTGATCTGGAGATCGGGATGCATTTCGCAAATTTCATCGAGAAACAAGGTACCGCCATCGGCCATGCCTGCTGCGCCGATGCGATCGGCAATGGCTCCGGTGAAAGATCCCTTCAGATGACCGAAGATCTCAGATTCCATCAGATCCCGTGGTATCGCGCCGCAATTCAGGGCAATGAAAGGCTTATTGGCCCGATGTCCGAGGCGGTGAATGGCTTCGGCGGCAAGCTCCTTGCCGGTGCCGGTTTCACCGGTGATGAAAACCGGTGCTTTGGATTTTGCCATCGACTGGATGCGCGTGAAAACCTCGG
>JBIOWL010000509.1:0-3569 GCA_044868645.1 Aestuariivirga sp. | reverse complement strand
GGAGTCGGGCAAATAGAATGAGGGTGAGCCTTGGCGCGGGTCTTAATGCATAAGTATGGATGGCTTTTCGGAGTTGCACTTCTTGGCTTGGCAAGTGCAGGCAATGGTGCGTCTGCCGACACATTGCAGGACGCACTTTTAAGCACTTATCGCACCAATCCGGTGCTGCAGTCTCAGCGCGCCCGCCAGCGCGCCACTGATGAACTGGTGCCAACGGCAAAATCGGGCTGGCGGCCGACCATCATTGCCAACGGAGTGGTCGAGCAGGCATGGACCGATTCCAACACGGCTTCCTCGACATCCAATGATTCGCTTGATCTCAGTATCGAGCTCTCACAGCCCATTTTCCGCGGGTTCAAGACCGTAGAGGGTGTGAAGTCCGCCAAGGCGCAAGTGCGTGCCGGGCAGCAGGACCTGGTTTCCACCGAGCAGGATGTTTTGCTCGATGCCGTGACGGCCTATATGGACATCATTCGCGATCAGGGCATTCTGGGGTTGCGCAAACGCAACGTGGCAAACCTTCAGAAACAGGTCGATGCGACCAAGGCCCGCTTTGATGCCGGCGAAGTGACAACAACCGACGTGTCGCAGGCGCGTGCCAGGCATGCCGCGGCGCAGGCCGGCGTTGCAGTGGCATCCTCCAATCTCAATGCCAGCAAGGCGGCATATGTTGCGGTGGTGGGCCACAACCCCGGCAAGCTTGCCTCGGCCCGGGCCGCCAAAATTCCACGCAGCCTCGAAGCGGCGCTTGCTGCTGCCCATGACATCAACCCGAACATCCTTGCTGCCGATGCGCTGCACGAAGCGTCAGTGCACGATGTCGAAGTGGCAAAGGGCGATCTTTTGCCCGTGATCAGCCTGCAGGCGCAGGCCACAAGGAGTTTCGACCCGGCGCCGAACGTTAAAAGTGCGGAATCGGCCTCCATAGCGGGTGTGGTCACGGTGCCTATCTATCAGTCGGGCGTGGAATATTCCGCGGTCAGGGAGAGCAAGCAGATTTCCAGCCAGCGGCAGATTGAGATCATCACCGCCACGCGCGGGGTGCGCCAGCAGGTGACGACGGCCTGGTATGTTTATTCTGCGGCCGGTGATTCAATCGTATCGGCGCGGGCGGAAGTTGCCGCGGCGCAGAAGGCCTTGGAAGGCCTCAACGAGGAATACAAGGTGGGTTCGCGCAGCACCATCGACGTCCTCGATGCCGAAGAGGATCTTCTCTCAGCACGGATCAATCTGGTTTCGGCCGAACACGACCAGATTGTTGCTTCCTATCAGCTCCTTGCCGCCATCGGCAAGCTCACGGCCCGCAATCTGGGGCTGCCCGGCCCCTATTACGATGTGGAAGCCAACTACAAAGCCGTCAAGAATAAGTGGTTCGGGCTTGACGCGGAAACTGTTGAGTAACAGTTTATAGCTTCAATCAGGTCGTCGGTGTTGGGCAGGATGCCCGCAAAAGTCATCCAACTTTTGCGGTAAAGTGGTGCTCAAGTTGGCGGACTTGACGCGCAGGGGGCTATTTCCGGATGGATCAGAAGGTCAATGATTTGATGGCGACGATCCGCAGTGCCGTGGAGAACGACATCAATTCGCTCGGTGGCGAAGCGCGCGGGACCTTGATGCGCGGGGCGCTTCGTGAGATGCGTGTGCGCATGAATGGTGACCAGCCGCCCGAACCCACCATGCCGAGGACCCAGGCCCGGCATGAGGAACTGTCTCGCCTGCGCGAACGCATTCTGCGCAATGTGGAACATAATGAGCTTATGGCCCAGGCGCAGCCGGCGCCGCCGCCGCCTTCACGCCAGCGGCAGAAACTGCCGGAGCACTTGCCAACAACGCAGCGCAACGGACGCAACGACTTTTCCAGCATCATGGCGCTGCCTAACCCGGCGGACCCGTTCGGTCAGGAAGAGCCGGATCTCCGTAGCGGCTACGCCCGAGAGGAACCGGATGACATGCAATATTATCAGGAGCAACAGTGGGAGGAACCTCCGCCGCCCCACCGTCCGGGCGCACATCATGGCGGGCACAATGAGCCTTTGCTTTCCGGGCGCGCTGAAGCCGCCACCGAACAGGCCTTCCGCCATCTCTCCGATTCGCTTCTTTCCCGCGCCGCGGGGGACCGCAATTTTGAGGACATGACGCGTGACATGCTGCGCAACATGATCAAGCAGTGGCTCGATGCCAATCTTGCCGGCATGGTTGAAGCCCTGGTGCGCGAGGAAATCGAGCGCGTGGCCCGTAGGGGGCGCTGAGGAGCCGAAGGCCAATAGAACTCTAAATTTCTCCATGGGCCGACTTGATCGGCCCACCCAGCGCAAGGAAAAACTGGGTCGGCGGGTCAAGCCCGCCGATGGAGAATTTGGGCCGGGTCTTTTCAGGGGTCCGCTTCCCTTGTTGGAAGGCAATCGCTATAGGGCAGGCCAAATCCCATCACTGATTGGCCTGTTATGCTCGACAAAACCTTCTCGCCTGCCGAACTTGAAGCCCGCCTCTACAAGGGCTGGGAGGAGGGCGGCTATTTCAAACCGGGGCGAAAGCCAAAGGCAAAGCCCTACACCATCGTGATCCCGCCACCCAATGTGACGGGTTCGCTGCATATGGGTCATGCCCTCAACAACACCATCCAGGACATCCTGGTGCGTTTCGAGCGCATGCGGGGCCGTGACGTGCTGTGGCAGCCGGGCACGGACCACGCCGGCATCGCCACGCAGATGGTGGTAGAGCGCCTGCTCAAGACCGAAAACAACACCGACCGCCGCAGCATGGG
Source organism: Aestuariivirga sp. (assembly GCA_044868645.1). GTDB lineage: Bacteria > Pseudomonadota > Alphaproteobacteria > Rhizobiales > Aestuariivirgaceae > Aestuariivirga. Next base: position 805 of record JBIOWL010000509.1, on the reverse strand, counting down.
CCGCGAGGCTTTCTTGAAGCGCGTGTGGGAATGGAAGGCGGAGTCGGGCGGCATCATTTCGAAGCAACTGCGCCGCCTTGGCGCCTCCTGCGATTGGAGCCGCGAACGCTTCACCATGGATGAAGGCCTCTCTGCCGCCGTGCGCAAGGTCTTCGTGCAGCTTTTCAAGGAAGGCCTCATCTATAAAGACAAGCGCCTTGTGAACTGGGACCCGGTGCTTGAAACCGCCATCTCCGATCTCGAAGTCGAAACCCGCGACACCAAGGGTTCCATGTGGTCCTTCGCCTATCCGCTGGCAGATGGTCCGGTCGATGGCATCAGCGAGGTCGTCATCTCCACCACGCGGCCGGAAACCATGCTGGGCGACGGCGCGGTGGCGGTGCATCCATCCGATAAGCGCTACACCAAGTTGATCGGCAAGCTGGTGCGGCTGCCGATTGCCGAACGCCTCATCCCCATCATCGCCGATGAATATCCCGATCCCGAATTCGGCACGGGCGCAGTGAAGATCACCGGCGCCCATGACAACAACGACTTCGAAGTGGCGCGGCGCAACAACATTCCGCTCATTGTTCTCATGGGCAAAAAGGCGCGCATGATCGCCACCCCTGAGAACAATGTGCCTGAGCGCTATCACGGTAAGGACCGTTACGAAGCGCGCAAGATGGTGCTGGCCGATATTGAGGAACTGGGCTTCCTGCGCGGCAAGGAAGAAAAGCTGATTCCTCAGCCCTTCGGCGACAGGTCGGGCGTAGTGATTGAGCCGATGCTTACGGATCAGTGGTATGTGAACGCCGCCGAACTG
>JBIOWL010000508.1:0-2178 GCA_044868645.1 Aestuariivirga sp. | reverse complement strand
TTCGCAGCCGCGTGTCGAGCGCATCCACTCGATGGCAACAGAGCCGCAGCCTGCGCCGATGTCCCACAACAATTGGTCCGGGGCAGGTGCAAGCGCTGCCAGTGTTGCGGCGCGCACTTCGCGCTTGGTGATTTGTCCATCATGGACAAAGACGTCGTCTGGAAGGCCCGCAACGCGAGACCATATCTTAGCGGAAGGGCTTGCTTTGCAATGAATGGCGAGTGTGTTGAGCGGAGACCAGTCGCGTGCCGGCATCTTGTTGGCGGGGAATGTTGTGACAACCTCAGCTGCACCACCAAGGTTTTCCAGCACGGTCACTTCGCTTGTTCCGAAACCCCGCGCCACCAATCTCCGGCAGGCCTCGGCGATTGACGTTTCATCTTCGGTGAGAACGAGCAGCCTCGCGTCAGGCTGGATGAAAGCTTCGAGATTGGCGGCAGGCCGCCCGTGAATGGTGAAGCAATCGCAATCCGGTATCGACCAGCCTATCCGCGCGGCAGCCAGCGAAAAGGCGGAGAGATGCGGAATAATCGTCACTTCCTCTTTCGGGATGAAGCTCAGGATCTTGCGGGCCGCGCCGTAGTTCATGGGGTCGCCGGTGGCGAGCATCACCGTAGGCTGGCCGCGCATTGGCGTCACTTGGTCGATGACTGCCGAAAAGGGCTGCGGCCATTCGTGTTGCTTGGTTTTTGAGGCGGGCAGCTTCGCAAGAGTCCTGGAAGAGCCAATGATGTTCTCGGCCTGTTCAATGGCAACGCGCGCCTTTGCGGAGAGGCCTTCCCAGCCATCCTCGCCAATGCCAATGATGGTGAGCCAAGGTTTCATGGCATGTCACCTGTGAGCGCATTGACGACGGCTGCGGCCATGGCAGACCCGCCGCGCCTGCCCTTGATTGTCATGAAGGGAATGCCGCGTGAATTGACAGCGAGTTCTGCCTTGCTCTCCGCTGCGCCCACAAAGCCCACTGGACATGCGATAATTGCAGCGGGTTTCGATCCACCGCCGTCAATCAGTTCGAGAAGGTGGAAGAGGGCGGTTGGAGCATTGCCGATTGCAACTAGCGCGCCCTCCAATTGTGGTTGCCACAGTTCTATCGCAGCGGCGCTGCGTGTGATGCCTTGCGCCATTCCAATCTCGCGGGCGCGCGGGTCATTCAGTGTGCAGATGATTTTGTTGCGTGCAGGCAATGTGCGGGCGATGATGCCGTGCTTCACCATCTCTGCATCAGCGAATATTGGTTTACCAGCTCGCAATGCCGCAAGCGCCGCCTCTACAAAACCGGGATTGATGGTCAGATCATTCACAAGGTCCGTCATGCCGCAAGCATGGACCATGCGGATGGCAATGGCTTGCTCGTTTGCGGAAAATCGCAACAGGTTCGCCTCTTCGCGAATGATCGCGAAGGAGCGTGCATAGATCGCCTGCGGGTCGCGGAGATAGTCTATCATTTTTTCATGCTGCGCGGCCCCAGCGGATGGTCCGCATGGGGGTAGGGAGCGTGGGTGTGATCATGGTCATGATCGTGGTGGTGGTGAGCATGGGGCAATGACACAAGCTCGAACGGGCCCCTCGCTTCACCCGTGCCGATGCCTTCCACATGGTGGTGATGGCTTTCCTGCGCGGCACCCACCTCTGCTTCGAAGCCCAGCACCTGCGTACGGTATTTGCACATCTGGCAATTCATGGCGTTCTCGCCGGTGAGGATTTGCTCCACGCGCTCGACAAATGTGTCGATCACTGCCGGATGATCGTTGAGGTAGGGCGCCTTGATGAATTCGATCTCCGGATGGCGCGCCGCCACGGCATCGGTCGCATCATAGATACGGTCGACAAGGATTCCAGTGAAGAGGAAATAGGGAAAGACAATGATGCGGCGGTAGCCCAGCTTTGCCGCATGTTCGAGTGCCGGCTCCACCAACGGGAATGTCACGCCGGAATAGGCAGTCTCGGCCCAGCCAAAGCCGAAACCTTCCCAGAGCAGGCGCGTGACTTTCGAGACATTGGAATTCGCATCGGGGTCAGAAGCGCCGCGCCCCACTACTACCAGAAGCGTTTCGTGCTTCGGCACATCGCTCTTGGACAGAGTGAGCGCTTCCTCCACACGATCCGCTGCGGCGCGCATCATCTTGGGGTCGATGCCGAGTTCCTTGCCATAGTCGATGCGGATATTGTTGGCGG
>JBIOWL010000507.1:0-2231 GCA_044868645.1 Aestuariivirga sp. | reverse complement strand
GTTGGCTGGCCTTTCAAGCCTTACAGTTTCTGGTGTCAGTTCCGTGATGCCGGCCTTTGCCTATGAATATGAGGGCGCGGAATGGGTGGAGTTCGATTCGCTGGAAGAACCGGGCACGGTCATCATCAACACCCACAAACGGCGGCTTTATCAGATCATGGGTTATGGCGAGGCAATCCGCTATGGCGTGGCGGTGGGTAGGGAAGGCTTTCAGTGGGCCGGCGTTGCGAAAGTCGGCCGCAAGCAGAAGTGGCCGCGCTGGACGCCACCCGCCAACATGATCAAGCGCAGGCCCGAACTTGCACGCTGGGCCAATGGCATGCCCGGCCGCATCCGGCAGAATCCGCTGGGCGCACGCGCCATCTATCTCTTCGCCAATGGCCGCGACACGTTGCTTCGCATCCATGGCACGAACGAGCCCAGAAGCATCGGCAAGGCGGCATCATCGGGCTGCTTCCGCATGCTCAATGAAGAAGTTGTCGAGCTTTATGACAATGTGCAGATCGGCACGAAGGTGATTGTTATTTGAGGGCTGCTTCTGTCGCAGCGCGTTGTTCGAAACTCTGCCGGGCAGCCTCCATTGCCCCGGCATTTGCGGCCACCCAATTCCACACCTGGCAGACAACTTTGCCAAGATCGTTGCCGAGCTGCGTGCACTGATATTCCACATGCGGCGGCACCACCGGATGAATGGTCCGCGTCACAAGGCCGAGCTGCTCCATCTGGCGCAGTGTCTGTGTCAGCATTTTCTGGCTGATCCCGGGCAGCGCATCGCGCAGCACGTTATGGCGCTTGGGCTGTCCGCCGGCCAATTCCTCCAGAACCAGCATGGTCCATTTGTCAGCGATATTGCCCAGAAGTCTGAGCGTCAGCGCTTCCACTTCGCCTGAGTATTGAGGGATGCAATTGACGCAGTTGCCGGCCTGATCAGTGTTTTCGCCTAGGTGACTATCCATCATGGTTTCCTCCTGGTGCCTATGAATATTTTTGGTGCCTTCTTCTGTATTGCAAGGTGAGAACTAGATCAGCGTCTCCAACAACAGGAGACGAGCATGAAAATCAACCTTATCACAGGCGGAAGCCGCGGGCTTGGCAAAGCCATGGCCATCAACCTCGCGAAGGCGGGACAGGATTCAATCATCACCTATCATAGCCGCAGAAAAGAGGCGGAAGAAGTCGTGGCCGAAATCCGCAAGCTTGGCAGAAATGCCGCTGCCTTGCAGCTTGATGTGTCGGCAGCCGACCAATTTGACGGGTTTGTTGCCAAATTGCGTGAGACGCTGTCGGAAGTCTGGCAGCGCGAGCGCTTCGACCATCTCGTCAACAATGCCGGAACGGGACTCAACGGTAAGATCGGCGAAATGGACGGTTCCGGCTTCGATGAAATGATGAACATTCATCTGCGCGCTCCGTTTTTCCTGACGCAGAAGCTCCTGCCACTGATCGAAGATGGCGGCCGCATCCTCAATGTTTCCTCAGGCCTGGCACGTTTTTCATTTCCCGGGCGCGCGGCTTACGCCATGATGAAAGGCGGCATTGAGGTCTTTACGCGCTATCTTGCGCAGGAGCTGGGTCCACGGCGCATCACGGTCAATGTACTTGCGCCGGGAGCCATTGAAACTGACTTTGGAGGCGGCCTCGTGCGTGACAACCGCGACGTGAATGCCCAGCTTGCGGCCCAGACTGCATTGGGGCGGGTGGGGCTGCCGGACGATGTCGGCGTTCTTGCGGCAGCCATGTTGGGAGACGGCTTCCGTTGGGTGAATGGCCAGCGGGTGGAGGCGGCGGGCGGATTTATTCTGTAAATCTCATTTATGACAGGGGACGCCGCAAGTCTCCCCACTGTTCCATTGCGTCGAGGGCAGGGCCCAAGGTCCTGCCGTTCTCCGAGAAACAGTATTCAACCCGTGGCGGGTTTTCCTGGAAGTCGTGCCGTTCAACGATGCCGTGCTTTTCCAAGGCCCGCAGCTGAAGCGTCAGCACGCGTTGGGAGATGTTAGGCAAGGCCCGCTGCAGGGCGTTGAAGCGCATCGGACCGTTTTTCAGCTGAAGAAGAATGCGCGGTTTCCACTTGCCGCCGATCACGGCGATGGTGAACTCCACCGCACACCAGTCTTTCGCTTTTCGCATCGGTCATCACCTGACAGTATCCAAGTTGTGCGTACTTATGGACCAAATCCGCCTGTGTTATGGCGCGGTCCATTGCAACTCCAGCAGGGATAGCACGACAT
>JBIOWL010000506.1:0-5993 GCA_044868645.1 Aestuariivirga sp. | reverse complement strand
TCGCGTGTAGCGGATATGCTCGAGCAATTTCTTGTTCACCTCGCCTGTGACAGCCATGCCATTGTCGCGCTGATAGGTCTCGACGGCAAGCTTGGTGCGCGGGCCGTTGACGCCATCAACGAGGCCCTGGAAGTGGCCGGTCGCTAGAAGTTCGCGCTGCACGTCTTCAACCAGCACTTCATATTTGAGCAAGATGCTGCGCGATTGCTTGCCGGGCGCAGTCACGGTCATCCGCGTGGTGCCGGAAGCGAGTTCCTCGGCGGAATACTGCTCCTGGCCGAGAAAGATATTGTAAAGGATCATCGAGCCGAGCGTTACTGAAAGCACGGCAACCGCTATGGTCGAGGGCCGCAGGCGCGGCTCAACGATGCCCCTGACGGCGGTTTTTCTGGACCTGGCCAATACGCAACCCTTGATGACTTCGGGGGCATACTGCCCCTCCCTGGTTAATAGTGGCTTTCTCTGGCCGCCGTTTGGTTAGCAAGTCATGAACGGAATCCGGTCATTCGGTGGGGGCCGTTTCACACCACGGCAAGCCTCGACTGCTAGGTTTTCGAGCAAGAACACCATCAACAGGTGAAACATGGGGATGCTGAAAACAACCATCGTGCTGGGCGCCATTGTGGCCGCCTTGCCAGCGCCGCCGGAAGACCCTGCCGTGAAGGCGGCACAGGGCCCCGGGACATTCGGCTATGTGACGGCTGCTCTTGAGACCGTCACCGACGTCAAGGGTTTCTGCGCGCGCCAGCCTTTCGCCTGCGAAACGGCGGGGCATATCGCCTCGGTTGTCGAGCGCAAGGCCAAATATTCCGCCAAGCTCATCTATGATTGGGCCAATGAAGCGACAGCCGACGGCAAGACCTCGCCCCTTCCCCCCAACATGGCGCTGGCGGACCTCATCAACAGGGTTTGACTCGCAAGAACTGGAAGACCTGATCCCTCCCCCGCAACGCGCGGGGAGGGTGGCGCACATCTTGTGCGCCGGGTGGGAGCGCAGCAATCTGAAACCCCCTCCGTCATTGCTGCGCAATGACACCTCCCCCGTAAGAGGGGGAGGAGATGGGAGCGGGATGACGTAGGGTTGAGGAATGGGGCTACAATCGCTATCTGAGCCTTGATGGCACAGAGCTTTGCCCAGATCCTGGACGATTTCTCCTATCTCGATGATTGGGAGGACCGCTACCGCCATGTGATCGAGCTGGGCAAGGAGCTGCCGACCATGAACGAGGCGCTGAAGACGCCTGCTACAAAAGTTTCCGGCTGCGCCAGCCAGGTGTGGATCCATTCAACCGCGCGGCCGACCGACAAGGGCATTGCAATTTCCTATGTGGGCGACAGCGATGCGCTGATCGTGAAAGGCCTCATGGCGATTGTCTTTGCCATGTTCGCACCTCTCACAGCGCGGGAGCTCGTTGATTATGACGCGGCGGGAGAATTGGCAAAGCTTGGCCTTGCGGAACATCTGACGCCGCAGCGCGCCAACGGACTTGTCTCCATGGTGAAGCGCCTCAAGTCCGATGCAGCAGCGGCTCTCAGCCGCCAGCGGATGTAATCACTGGCCGGTAGTCGGCCAGACTCCATTGCCCGATTTCCAATGGCCCCTTGTGGCGTAGCATCTGCTTGATGCCGTAGTGGCGGGCGAGCCTGTTCAAGGCGAGGGCGAGTATGGCCTTGCCGGAACGGCGCGGCAGTTCGAGATGAAGTTCCGCCTGTTCGATGCCTCCGGCAAGACAGCACACGTGATAGAGTATGCTGGAGAGTTCCGGGCCCACGGCGTCGAGCGCCTTGTGCAGGCGGTGGCGCGCCGCGAGCATGTTCTCGGTCAGACGCTCCATGTTATTATCGCTCATCTTCCAATGGCGGCTGCCGTTCGAACTCGCCAACTCATATGAGGTGACGGTCCGCTGTGACAGGCCGGACATTTCAAAATCACGGCGCAACTTCTCTCCGGCGGCAAACTGCTCGGCATCGAGATAGGGCTTGCCGCCCTTCTCAGGCCTTGTTGCCAGGCGCAACAGCGGGCTTTCACCGGAATCGAATCCGGCTACGCCTTCCTTCTCAACTTCTTCAACGTGGATATTCACAACGGCCATGGGCACCTCCTGTAGGAGGTCCCTAGCACATCAAATTTTGAGAATCAATCCCTAATCTAGGAAGCGTTGGAATATTCCCGCGCCAGCTCGGAAGCCGGCACAAAATGGTCAAAACACAGCACCATGCTGACGGCAGGGCCGATGGTGCGCAGCGGCAGCTTGAGCCAATATTGCACCACATGTTCCTTGCCCTGCATGGGTCCTTGCAGAATGCCCTGGGTGGGTTCGCCGTCCATGATGGTACGGCGGTAGGCCTCAAGCCAGTAGTCGCGCTTTTCGCCCCATTTGAGGTCTGAGATACAGGAGCCCGTGATCTCGCGGTCAAAGATGTCGCGCAGCCTTGTTCCCGCCAGGCGCACACGACAGCGCTCGATGGGCTCTGCCACATCGACAAGGCTGATGCCGGGCAACAGCCGAGGCAGCCGCGCCGGACTGAATGATCTTCTTGCCGGCATGGGGGCATTGCCCGCCAATTCCAGCCAATAATCGTAGAGCTGCCTCTGCTCGGGCACAACCAACTGCGCCCGGAAGGCTTTGCCCCCTGGTCTTCTTTCCACCTGCCGCCCCAAACTAGTTATGAGATACCTGGCTGACTTGCCAGATTCGCAAGGTTATGAATCGGCGCCTGCTGATTGGCAAGAGTCCTCTCACGAAAAAACTTTCAAATAGTTTGAGTCAGGCAAGCGAACATGATTTTTGAGTTGCGGATCAGCGCGCATCGTGATTCACAAGACAACTTTCCGCCGCCTGCAAGGCGGAAAATTGAAGCGTCACTCTCGCGGAGGACAGTGTCTTCATGCGCGATGTTGTGTGTAAACAACATTCCGGTGGTTTCGCCTGGATGATCTGAGTGTTTGTGCAATCATAGCCGTTAGCGACTATTTCTGCCCTCATGCTGAGGTGCTTTGCGCAGCAAAGCCTCGAAGCACGAAATATTTTTGCACATCCTTCGAGGCTCGCTTCGCGAGCGCCTCAGGATGAGGGATATGTCTGCGAACTTCTTCGTCATCCCGTGCAAGCGAAGCGCGACACGGGACCCACTGAATCGATTCAGCAGTTGAGATGCTTCAATGGGTCCCGGCTTCTCGCCTTGGCGAAGCTGAAGCTTCGCTTCGGCGCAGCCAGGTCGCCGGGATGACGAATTTGCTTGCGATTTTTCGACGTCAATGCAGCGGCGCGTAGGGGCCTGTTTTGCGCTGGGCCCAGTCCCAATAGGTCAGGAGGATGCGCGCCTTGTTGAAGGAGAGCGTGTCGAAGATCGACTGCAGCTCATCGAGGTCGCGGCCCGATGTGAGCAGCGGCAGGTCAGCGTCGCGGAAGCGCTTCATGAGACCTGCCAGCGCCTGGCGCGGATAGCCCGCGACTTTCAGCATGACCATCAGCGGCTCGCCTTCGGCGTCGCTGAGGATGCGGAGCGCCGTAGCTGGCGCGATCTGGAGAACCTGGGCCAATTCGTCCGAAGCGATTTCCAGCTTGCCGCGGGCGGCGCGTTCCAATGCTTCGAGCAGCATGTGCTGGTTGTTTACATCGGCATGATCGTCAGCGTCATTCGTCGACATGGCGATCTTGAGGATCTTGGTCAGCGTCTCGGAGTCGGTGAGGAAGCGCGAAAGGATGAAACGGCGAAGCTGCGGCGGGGCGAGCCAGAAAAGTTCGAAGGCAAGAGGCGCGGGAAGATCTGGCCTGGTACAAAGCGGGGCCAGAAGTTCCTTTTCATCCTCGGCAGCCTGGATCAAGGCCTGGAAGCCTTCCTGGGAGATGGCGGCTTCCATGTTGCGCACCAGCGTCAGCATGACGGAAGGATCGCGCGTCTTGATGAGGGCAAAGGAAATGGCAACCGTCAGATGGCGGCGGCGGGCCAGCATGCGCAGCTTGGCGGAGTTGCCTTCCGCCACGACAGTCTCGAGATCCTTGTCGGTGATTTGCGGGCAGTCTTCGAGAAGCGGCCCTGCCACTTCGACGCGGGGATCGCGGATGAGCTTGGCCACCAGCATCGCCGGAGGATTATCGGCCTTGGCGAGGCGCTGGGCCATCATGATGAGGGGCTTGATGTCGAGCTTGGGGACAAGGCGCAGCAGCGTGTCGGCGGCAAGGGCGCGTTCGTGGGGAAGGCCCGAGCTGCTTCCCGCCGCCATCATGTCGAGCAGCGAGCGGGCAACTTCCGCATGATCTGACTGCTGATCTGACCCAGCCGAGAGATTGGTGACGATGGGTGCCGGCGCCCCGGCAAGCTCCACGGTTGCCATGGGCTCGATGGTCTCAATGAGCTCTGGTCCCTCCCCCACCTCGGTAGGGTCTGCCGGGGCGATCTTCGAGAGGTCGTGTTCGGGCGCGGGTTCCGGCAACTCGGCCTCAGCGGCTGCCATCACATCGGCCATTTCCTGGACGAACTTGGCACGTTCCTCAAGAGTGGGATTGGCGAGAAGGCTGCGCCAGACAAATTCAAGTTCTAGCTCTTCCCTGCGGGTGAGATGCTCTTTGTGCGCAGCGTCGTGGGCATTCTCGGCAGGGGTTGGCGCCACATGACCCTGGGCGACATGGGGCTCTTCCTCGTGCTGTGGCAGTTCCTCGGCTGTGGAAACTACTTCAGCCTCCGCTGCAACCGGCTCCGGCTCGGGATCAATCTGCGGCGGAAGTTCTTCGGCGACTTCCACGGCCTCCAGCACTTCCGGCGCTTCCGGTACTGGCATGAGCGGCGGCTGCGGATGAACCGCAAGCTCCACCACAGGCTCTGGTTCAGGCGCGGCCAAAACTTCTGGTTCGGGCTGGGGTTCCGGTTCGGGTTCTGGCTGTAGCTCAGCGATAGTCGGGGGAAGTTCCGGCGCGGACTCAAGCTGGAGCTCAGTCTGGAGCGCAGATTGAGGCTCCGGCGCCTGCTCGAAAACGGGCTGAAATACAGGTTCGGGCACCGGTTCAGGTACCGGTTCGGGGGTGGGTACGGCGGCAGCGGCCGGCCGCAGCGGCTCAAGGGGCACGAAGTCCGGAAGGTCAAAGTGGCCAGCCGGACCATGGAAGGGATCGGGGGCCTCATCCTTCAGAATGCGGCGCTGTATGCGGGGCTTGTGGACCGGGTCAGCATGGGGCGTAGGTGGGGTAAAACCTACAACCGGCGGGGCCGCAACAGGTTCAGCCAGCATCTCCGGAATGATGACTGGAATGGGCGCGGCGTCATCCGGCTTTTTGAGGCGTGCCGTCAGGTTGCGGAAAGAGGCCGCAGAGATGCGCGGACGCTCGCCTGCGGGCGATGCGTAGGCTAGAGCGGCAGTGGCCTCATTCATGGGTTTTATAGTGACCCTTCTTCTTCCCCTTTGGCCACATTGACTGCGAATGGCTTCAGGTTTGATTAATTGACCTTGCGGCTGTGGCATCTGGCCACAATGGTTTGCGGGCATGGTAAACCCTTGGTAAATTTTAAGAGATTGGCCAGCATGGGACTGGCGCGGCGCGGGCCCGGCCCCTATCTGGTGGGGCAGCATGAATGACCCCCAGGACCCCCATGAAAAAGACAGACGCCGAATGGAAAGCCCAGTTGTCGCCGGAGGCCTATCGCGTGACCCGGCAGCATGGCACGGAACGGGCTTTCACCAGCCCCCTTAACGATGAAAAGCGCCCCGGCATGTTTACCTGCGTGGGTTGTGGCAAGGAGCTTTTTGCCTCCGATGCCAAGTTCGACTCCGGCACGGGCTGGCCCAGCTTCTTCAAGCCGGTGGGTGACGGGGCGGTTGAAACCCAGGAGGATCGCTCGCTCTTCATGCGGCGCACGGAAGTCCATTGTTCCGAATGCGCGGCGCATCTCGGCCATGTTTTTCCGGATGGCCCAAATCCCACAGGATTGCGCTATTGCATCAATGGGGCGGCCCTCAACTTCAAGCCCAAAGAATAGGACTTTATGGATTCCAT
>JBIOWL010000505.1:0-5844 GCA_044868645.1 Aestuariivirga sp. | reverse complement strand
CGTTATCGCCTCGATCTTCCGGCCTCTGTCATGGGGCGCTTGAAATCCGCCAAAGATGAAACGCCAAAGCCCGGCGATCCACGCCTCGCAACGGCAACCGCGCATCTGATTGCCTCGCCGCAGCAATCCTTGGAGGCGTCAGCGGCCGTTGCCAAACAAAATGGCTTCACACCCCTGATCCTTGGCGATGCCATTGAGGGGGAAGCTAAAGAGATCGGCATCGCCATGGCTGGCATTGCCCTGCAGGCCCGGCGCTTTGGCCAGCCCGCAAGACCACCTTGTGCAATTATCTCCGGCGGCGAAACTACGGTGACGCTCAAAGGCAATGGTGTGGGCGGCCGCAATGTGGAGTTCCTTCTTTCGCTTGCCGTCAAGCTGCATGGCGCTTCCGGCATTCATGCTCTTGCCGCTGACACCGATGGTGTTGACGGCGCAGCGGAAGTGGCAGGCGCCATGATAACGCCGGACACGCTGGAGCGCGCCCGGAAAGTCGGCCTCGATGCTCGCGTCTTGCTGGAAAACAACGACGCCCACACATTCTTTGCCAAGCTCGGCGACCAGCTGGTGACGGGCCCGACCCTTACCAATGTCAACGACATCCGCATCATTCTGGTGGCATGATTTTCGTTGCCCGATTGCCGCTCTGGCGATAGAGCCTTGCCCATGAGCAAGTCACCGATGAAACTCGCTATCGCAGGCGCCGGCGGCCGCATGGGCCGTGAACTGGGCCGCATCGTCAACAGCACGCCGGGCTGTGTACTGGCCGGAGGGCTGGAAGCCAAGGGCTCGGCCTATGTAGGCATGGATTTCGGCTCGTTGATTGCCGTTCCCAATCTCGGCATCAGGATCAGCGACAATCCGGAGGCAGTCCTCAAGGATGTTGACGGCGTCATTGATTTCACCGTTCCCGCCGCAACCCTTGATTTGATCCGCCACAGCGCGGCCATGGGCAAAGTCCATGTGATCGGCACCACCGGCATTGACGAACGGGGCGATGCCGCCATCCGCAATGCCGGAACGCGCGCCCGCATCGTCAAGAGCGGCAACATGAGCCTCGGCGTCAATCTTCTCGCGGGCCTCGTGAAAAAGGTGGCCGCCACCCTGGGCGATGATTTCGACATCGAGATCGTTGAAATGCATCACCGCCAGAAAATCGATGCGCCATCGGGAACGGCTTTGCTTCTCGGCAAGGCGGCTGCGCAGGGGCGCGGCGTCACGCTTGAACAACGTTCCGTACGCGTGCGCGATGGCCACACGGGCGCCAGAGATCCGGGTGACATCGGCTTTGCCACATTGCGTGGCGGCACTGTGGTCGGCGAACATGCCGTGATCTTTGCCGGCAATGCCGAGCGCATTGAACTTACACACCGTGCCGAAAGCCGTGAAATTTTTGCAAGAGGGGCGGTGCGTGCCGCTCTCTGGGCCAGGGACAAGGAGCCCGGCCTCTATGACATGTCAGATGTTTTGGGATTGAAATGAAATGAGTGGAACGCTTGTGCTGGTCCGTCACGGCCAGAGCGAATGGAATTTGAAGAATCTTTTTACGGGTTGGAAGGATCCGGATCTCACCGAAAAAGGAATTACAGAAGCCCGCACCGCGGGCCAGCGCCTCAAGGCAAAGGGTCTGAAGTTCGACATCTGCTTTACCTCAGCGCTGACAAGAGCCCAGCACACGCTGAAGCTTATTCTTGAGGAACTCGGTCAGAAAGGCCTGCCCGAGACTCGAGATCAGGCACTTAATGAGCGAGACTATGGTGAGCTCACCGGCCTCAACAAGGATGATGCCCGCAAGAAATGGGGCGAGGAGCAGGTGCACATCTGGCGCCGCTCCTATGATGTGCCGCCGCCTGGCGGTGAAAGCCTGAAGGACACGCTTGCCCGCTCACTTCCCTACTATGTTCACATGATCCAGCCTCATGTGTTGGAAGGAAAGAGCGTGCTTGTTTCTGCTCATGGCAATTCCCTGCGCTCGCTCATCATGGCGATCGAGGGCTTGACGCCTGAACAAATATTGAAGCGGGAACTCGATACGGGCGTGCCCGTGCTCTACCGGCTCAAGGCGAATTCGCGCCCATCATCGGTCGAAGTGCTATCCACGTAATGTAGTTAAAAAAGTGGACGGCGGCCAAGCTGGTAACTTGGCCGCCGTTCCTTGCGCTGCATTAGTTGTTCTTCTCGTCCCAACGGCGGACGTCCTGCGGGTCCTTCGTCAGGCCGTAGCGGCCCTGGAGCCAACCGTCGCTGTTGATAGCCAGGGGCTGGCTCTCAGTAGCGGAAACCGCAACGGCTTCATTCTGCGAATACTTGCCGAAATAGGTGTCGCTGTCGCGCAGGTCATAGCTGCGTTCGGCAAAAGCCGGCGCAGAAAGAGCCACAAGGGCGGAAGCGGCGATGATAAACTTATTCATTTTAGTCTCCTGTTTCATTTGGCCGTCACGTAATCGTCGGCCGTGTCCAGGAGGTAGTGGTGGAAGCCATAGCTTCAATGGTTAAGTGAAACAGAACTTGTCACACTTTTGTGACTTGAAATTTGAGGTCAGCCTCCCTTGCCCCTGGGCGCCAGGATCATGATAATCTGGCGGCCTTCCGGCTTGGGTTCAAGTTCCACCTTGGCCATGTCGGCCATGTCGGACTTGACGCGCAAGAGAAGTTTGTAGCCCAGGTCCTGGTGGTCCATCTCGCGGCCACGGAAGCGCAGCGTCACCTTCACCTTGTCGCCTTCCTCGAAGAAGCGGCGCGCCGATTTCATCTTCACACCGAAATCATGGTCATCGATCATCGGGCGGAGCTTGATCTCCTTGATCTCGATGACCCGCTGCTTCTTGCGCGCCTCTGCCTGGCGCTTCTGTTCCTGGAACTTGAACTTGCCGTAATCGAGGATCTTGGCGACCGGCGGCTTCGCATCGGGAGAAATCTCGACGAGATCGAGCCCGGCTTCTTCGGCCATGGTCAGTGCCTGGCGGGTTGGCACCACGCCTACATTCTCCCCATCGGCGGCGATGAGGCGAACTTCTCTTGAATCGATCCTGTTGTTGATCTTATGGGCCTCTTCCTTCTGCGGTGGAGGCTGATTGCGGCTCGTGGCTGGCCGGCGCGGCGGTATGCTCAAGTGCTAAGATTCTCCATTATTGAACGCCGGATTCACGATAATGACGAATCCAGCGCCTGTTCGATAGCAAGGTTCAGGGCCAAAAAGAAGGGTGATTCCATGGTGGCTGCAAGCTTTGACCCGGGGGTTCTGGGCATCCGCCTTGCCTATTTGAAGGATGGTGGCGTGGATGAGCTTGGCCCCTGCGGCTTCTTCTGGCTCGGCGGTTTCATGTCCGAAATGACCGGAACCAAGGGCGAGGCCCTGGCTCATCTTGCCCGCGCTACAAGGCGGCCGTGCCTGCGCTTCGACTATTCCGGCCATGGCCAGTCCGAAGGTCTTTTTTCCGAAGGCACGATTACCCTGTGGCTAGAGCAAGCCATTCACATGTTCCTTGCCCACACGAAAAACAAGAGGATCGTCGTTGGCTCATCCATGGGCGGCTGGCTTGCGCTGCTGCTGGCCCGAAGGCTCGAAAAGGAAGACCCATCTGCCTTCCGAAGAATAGCGGGCCTTGTGCTCATTGCGCCTGCAACTGATATGACATCGGCGCTCATGTGGGACCGCTTCCCCGCAAACGCAAGAGAGGCTCTCGCGGAAAGAGGTATCTGGGAAATGCCATCTGCCTATGGCGAGCCTTACCCCATCACCGCGAAACTCATCGACGACGGCGAACATCATTGCATCCTGCCCGATGGTCTTGCCTTGCCAATGCCTGTGCGCATCCTGCAAGGAACGGAGGACGTCGATGTGCCGCCCGACCATGCTTTGAGAACCATGGCGGCTGTCCGTGCCGCCGATATGACGCTCACACTCGTAAAGGGCGGCGATCATCGCCTCTCCGCACCCCATCAGTTGCGGCTGATGCAGGAGACGGTTCTTGCCCTTGCCGACCGTGCCGATGGCAAGACATTCTAGATCAGAGATTTCAGGCCTTTCCGATATGTCGGGTAGATGAGCTGGTAACCGAGTTCGTTCTTGATACGGGCGTTGCTGACGCGTTTTGAATCCGCAAAGAAACTGCGCGCCATGGGTGAGAGTTTTGCATCTTCAAACGGAATATCGGGCGGCGGTGCCATGCCCAGCAATTTCGCGCCATAGATCACAACATCCTGCGGCGGACAGGGCTCGTCATCGGCGACATTGTAGGCAGCGCCGGGATTGGGCCTTGCCATGGAAGCAAGCAGGACGCCCGCAATGTCATCGACATGAATGCGGCTGAACACTTGTCCCGGCTTGATCACGCGCCGCGCCGTTCCATCCTTCAAATTCTCGAGCGTATTGCGCCCCGGACCATAGATACCGGCCAGCCGGAAAATATGGAGAGGCAGGCCATGATCGCGGTGCAGAGCCAGCCACTGCTGTTCCGCCGCAAGCCGCCGGTGCCCACGCTCCGTGTTGGGTGTGAGTGCGGTTGTTTCATCGACCCAACCGCCGCCATGATCGCCATAGACGCCGGTGGTTGAAAGATATCCGGTCCACTGGAGCTGGTTTGCTCTCTTCGCGAGCTCACGTCCGAACTTATTGAGGACAGGATCGCCCTGATCGCCGGGTGGAATGGACGACACGACATGCGTCACATCGTCCGGAATGTCTGAGAGCGCACCGAAATCGATGCCGTGGACGCCAAACGCTTCAATATCCGCAATGCCATCCGCCGTCCTGCTGGTGCCGCTCACCTTCCACTCTATTCGGTCAAGTTGTCGCGCCAAAGCTCGTGCCGAGAAGCCGAACCCGAAAAAGAGCATATGCCGCGTCATGCCGCTTCCCATTCCATTCTCACGCCGGAATCAGTTTCGTTGGAGAGCCGTTTCTCTCTTTCCCGAGTGAATGATTGCGGATCAAGCTGCCGCAAGGCCCAGATTGCCATGGCCCGCACCAGCGGACTTTCATCGGCCAGACACTTGCATACCGGCTCCAGCAATGAACTGTCACCACTATTGCCGCTGGCAATCAGGCAGTTGCGCAGAAAGCGGTTGCGCCCCGTGCGCTTCACTGGAGAACCTGCAAACATCTTGCGAAATGCGCCGTCATCGAGACTGAGGAGGAGAGCAAGGGAAGGCGCCACCAGATCATCACGCGCTTTCAGTTTCTGTTCGCTCGCCGCCTGCGCAAACTTGTTCCAGGGACACACCGCAAGGCAATCATCGCAGCCATAGATGCGGTTGCCCATGGCTTTGCGGAACTCCAAAGGAATATGCCCCTTGTGCTCGATGGTGAGATAGGAAATGCAGCGCCGCGCATCGAGCTGATAGGGCGCCGGGAACGCTTTTGTCGGGCAAATATCAAGGCAGGCATGACATGACCCGCAATGATCGCTCTCTGGTGCGTTCACCTCCAACTCCAGCGTGGTCAGGATACAGCCGAGAAAGAACCACGAACCCAGTTCGCGCGAGACAAGGTTTGTATGTTTGCCCTGCCAGCCAAGCCCCGCCTGCTCTGCAAGCGGCTTTTCCATCAGTGGCGCAGTGTCGACGAAGACCTTGACCTCTGCACCCGTCTCATGCGCGAGCCATTGAGCGATGCGCTTGAGCTTGCCCTTGAACACATCATGATAGTCGCGGTTGAGGGCATAGACTGAAATCGTGCCGCTGCTCTTCTCCGTGAGCCGCGCCATGGGATCGATCTCCTGGCCATAGGGCAAAGCGAAGACAATCGCCGAACGTGCATCTGGCCAGAGATTCTGCGGGTTCACGCGCTGCTGCAAGCGGGCTGCCAGCCAGTCCATGTCACCATGTTGGCCTCCATCGACAAAA
>JBIOWL010000504.1:0-2514 GCA_044868645.1 Aestuariivirga sp. | reverse complement strand
TGCACCTCGCTCTATTCCACCTATCTCGCCATCAACGGGTGAAACGTGATCGCAATGCCGCAGCCGGACAAAGCCGTGCTGGCCAGGCGTGGCGAGATCGCAAAGGCATTGCGTGAGATCGTTCCTGGGGAGAGCGTGATTGATGCCGCGCGCGAGCTTGCGGCCTATGAATCGGACGGGCTTTCTGCCTACCGCCAGCCGCCCATGCTGGTGGTGCTGCCGGAAACGACGGCGCAGGTTTCTGCCATTTTGAAATACACTGACGCGCAAGGCATACGCGTGGTACCGCGCGGTGCAGGTACATCGCTTTCTGGCGGTGCGCTGCCGCTGGCCGATGGCATTTTGCTCGGCCTCGGCAAATTCAACCGTATTCTCGACATCGACTATGACAACCGCTGCGCCGTGGTGCAGCCAGGCGTCACCAATCTCGCCATCACCAAGGCGGTGGAACACAAGGGTTTCTATTACGCGCCCGATCCTTCTTCGCAGATTGCCTGCACCATCGGCGGCAATGTGGCGGAGAATTCTGGCGGCGTGCATTGCCTGAAATATGGCCTCACCGCCAACAATGTGTTGGGCTTCGAATGCGTGCTGCCGGGCGGCGAGGTGGTGAGGCTCGGCGGTAAGCACTTGGACAGCGAAGGCTATGATCTCATGGGCCTGATCACGGGCTCGGAAGGATTGCTGGGCGTCGTCACTGAAGTCACCGTCCGCATTTTGCAGAAGCCGGAAACGGCGCGCGCCCTTCTTGTGGGCTTCCCGTCCAGTGAAACGGCGGGCCAATGCGTCGCCGACATCATCTCAGCGGGTATTATCCCGGGCGGCATGGAGATGATGGACAGGCCCGCCATTCACGCCGCGGAGGATTTCGTGCAGGCAGGCTACCCGCGTAATGTGGAAGCACTGCTGATCATTGAGCTTGATGGCCCGCCTGCGGAAGTCGATGCTCTGGTGGAGCGTGTCGCCGCCATCGCAAAGCGCAACAACTCTTCCACCTTGCGCATTTCCCAAAGCGAGGAGGAGCGCCTGCTTTTCTGGGCCGGACGGAAAGCCGCTTTTCCTGCCGTAGGCCGCATCTCTCCCGATTACATTTGCATGGACGGCACAATCCCGCGCAAGAAATTGCCGGAAGTCCTGCGCGGCATGGCGAAACTTTCAAAGAAGCACGGGCTGCGAGTTGCCAATGTCTTTCATGCCGGCGATGGCAATCTCCACCCCCTCATTCTTTTCGACGCCAATGAAGGCGATCAACTGGCCCGTGCCGAAGCCTTCGGCGCCGATATTTTGCGGCTTTGTGTCAAGGTGGGTGGCGTGCTCACCGGCGAACATGGCGTCGGCATCGAAAAGCGCGACCTCATGCCAGAGATGTTCAATGAGACCGAGCTTGCCATTCAGCAGCGCCTCAAATGCGCTTTTGATGCGAAGGGCCTCCTCAATCCCGGCAAGGTCTTTCCCGTGCTGCACGCCTGCGCCGAATTGGGCCGCATGCATGTGCATAAGGGAAAGCTCGCCTTCCCCGAGCTTCCGCGCTTCTGATGCAGAAGACCTTTTCGCCCGCAAGTGAATTGGAGCTTGCCGAAATCATCGCGGGAAACGGTCCCTTTGATGTGCGTGGGTCGGGCACGAAAACCATGCTCGGCCGGCCCATGGCGGAAGTGCCAGTTCTTTCGCTCGCCAAATTCAAGGGTGTTGAACTTTACGAACCGGAGGAATTGATTTTCGAGGCGGGCGCCGCAACGCCTCTCTCCGAAGTCCGGAAACTCTTGTCAGCAAAAAATCAGATGCTGGCCTTCGAGCCCCCTGATTTCTCCAGCCTGCTCGGCAGCAAAACCGCAGGCACCCTGGGAGGCATGTTGGCAACGGGCTTTGCCGGGTCGCGCCGTATCAAGGCTGGAAGCGTGCGCGATCATGTTCTGGGTATCCGCGGCGTCACTGGTAGGGGCGAGTTTTTCAAGCTGGGCTCGCGCGTCATGAAGAATGTCACCGGTTATGACGTGTCAAAGCTGATGGCAGGTTCCTGGGGCACGCTGTCTGCGCTTACCCGCATTACCTGCAAGGTGCTGCCCGCGCCGGAAACTGAATCGACGCTTGTTATCAAGTCTGGTGATCCAGTGGCGCTGATGAGCAAGGCATTGCAGTCGCCCTGTGATGTCGCGGGTGCCGCCCATGTGCCGGGGCGGGGTACATATCTCCGGCTCGAAGGCATCAGCATTTCAGTGAAGGCGAGGCGCGATGCCCTGGCCAAGCTGCTGGGTGTGAAAAGCGAAACATTGAGCGCCGCTGAATCCCGCGTGCTCTGGGCCTCCATCCGCGATGTCACGGTGCTGCCCTTCAAAAACAACAGCATCATCTGGCGCGTCAGTGTTCCGCCCTCTGATGGTGAGGCCTATGTGAGGCGTGTCTTCATAGCGGCATCAGGCAAGTATTTTCTGGATTGGGGTGGGGGTCTTGTCTGGCTCGCGCTGGAGCCTTCGTCAGATGGCCGCGAAGCAGCGGTGCGTAGCGCATTGAAGG
>JBIOWL010000503.1:0-2238 GCA_044868645.1 Aestuariivirga sp. | reverse complement strand
GCCCTGATGCTGGCGCTCTGCCGCCATCCCTTCTCCTATCTCCACATCAGTCTCCGGGACGGCGCCCACAAGCAACCCGATTACCTTGTCAAGAACCGCTATGGCCAGGTTCCGGCGCTGCGCGACGGCCAGACCTATTATGTGCAGTCGGCCGCCATCTTGATGCACCTGGCGGAGGCGCTACAGAAGTTTGAAGGCAAGACGGAAACGGAGCGCGCCCGCATCCGTGAATGGCTGTTCTGGCAGTGGGACAAGCTGGCCGTTCCGGTCTACCGGCTGCGCGCCAGGGCCCGCGGCTTCCGCCAGTTCGGCGATGAAGTGCGCGTGATGTATGACACGGAAGCCAAGGCAGCCCTTGCGGTGCTTGAACATGAATTGGTGAAATCCGACTGGATTGCGGCAAAGAAGCCCACCATTGCTGATATCGGCATCTACGGCGTGGTGCGCTTCTGCCACGATGCCAGCATCGACCTCTCGCATTATCCGGCGGTCACGCGCTGGAAGCAGCGTTTCGAGGCACTGCCGGGTTTTGCGCCGCCGGAACAACTGCTGCCCATGGAAAGCAGATTAGTGTAGGAAGCGGCCTGATTCACCAGGCAAGCGCGAGTTCATTTGACTACCGACCCGACGACTGAGGGCCCAGACAGGGAAGCCCAAGAAAAAGAAAAGAAGAAAAAGCGCCGCCATCGCCAGTGGAGCGGCGCCACATTAGGCGTGCTCTTGGGCTTGAGCGGACTCTTGGCGGGAAGGCTCGGCCACCTTTATGTGGCCTTCGATGTCTTCGCACAATTTGGTGCTCAGTTCCTGACGATCACCATTGGCTTTGCCTTGGGCTTCATCCTGCCGCGCTACCGCGCCATTGCCGGCGTTGCCATAACTGCCGCATTGATCGCGGGCTACAGCGCCTGGCCGCACTACGTCTCGCGCAATCTTGACCAAGGCCCGTTCACCACGGAGTCGGGCGAACAGGTGGTCCGCGTTGCCCACTTCAACACCCATGCCACCAACCACGATAACGACACGGTTGCCACGGAAATTCTCAGGCTCGATGCCGATGTAATGACGCTCATTGAGTTCGAGTCGGAGAGAATTCCGGTCATTGCCAAAATCAGGCAGCGCTATCCCTACACCTATGTCTGCCACGTTGTTCCTCACTGCAACCTCGCCATCATCTCCAAGGTTCCGTTCGAAACCACATCCGGAAAAGGCATCTGGGCGGGCCCGCCGCTGATCAAGGCAACGCTTGGCGGCGCCTTGAAGGGCCTCACCGTCTATGGCGTGCACACCATCCGCTTTCCCCGTTCGCGCGCGCAACTGAAGCAGTATCAGAACCTCGTGCATGAGCTTGCTGGAAGCACCAGCAAGCTTCTGGTGATGGGCGATTTCAATGCCACGCCCTTCTCGCGCCTGCCATCCTTGCTGGAGCAGGGAACGGGCCTCACCCGCGTAACCAATCTGCCAAGCTGGTCAGCGACCTATGGCTTGCCGCAAGTAGCGATCGATCACATCTTCATCGGTGCAAGCCTGCGCGTGCTCGCCAAGGAGCAGATCGGCAATGCTGCGGGATCGGACCACTATCCCATCGTCATGACGCTTGCCTTCAAGCCACAGTGAACGGCGCGTAAATCCGGCAGGGTAAACAGCCTCTCAATCTGGCCCTAAATCATTGAATCATTTGGGCGCGCAAAAATGCGTTGAGGAAGCGGCAAGACTTTCTTCAAGGCCCGTTAAGCAGGCCACTTAAGCGCGCATTTGAACTTGCCCGACATGCTCGGTTCCCGAAGGGCGGACTTCAACACACCGCCCGCCGGACAGCCACAACAACAGGCGCCGGAGAACAACAAGGGGATCAAACATGATTTGGGATTCTATTGAAACTGAAGCCAGCCTGTCGCCGCTGACGGCATCTTCCGAAGCCTGTCTTGCTATTGGCATGAAGTATTGCCTCGGCCATGGCGTTGCCGCTAACAATATCGAGGCCCACAAGTGGTTCAATATCGCGGCCATGAAGGGCAACGAGAAGGCCAGGAGCTACCGCCTTGAGCTTGCCCGCGAAATGACCGCTGCAGAGGTTGCCGAAGCCCAGCGCCAGGCGCGCACGCTTCTGACGATCCATTAAAAAGAAAAAAGCCCCGCAACAGGTTGCCGGCGGGGCCTCTCTCACTTTTGACTCTGGGTCAGTAGTCGATGTAGGTGTCGATGCCGGTGAACGTTGCATCCGACTGGAACTGCCTCAGG
>JBIOWL010000502.1:0-2943 GCA_044868645.1 Aestuariivirga sp. | reverse complement strand
GCAACATTGACGGCAACAAGCCTACACTTTCGCTTCCGGCCTATGACCAGTGCATCAAGGCCTCACATACCTTCAACATGCTTGATGCGCGCGGCGTCATCTCGGTGACGGAGCGGCAGGCCTATATCCTGCGCGTGCGTGAGCTTGCCAAGGCCTGCTGCGAAGCCTGGAGCCAAACCAAGGGAGGCATGGGCGCATGAGCAAGGGTCACATTGCGGGCTATGAGCCCATGGAAGTACAGGTTGAAGCAGGCAAGACCTATTGGTGGTGCCGCTGCGGGCGCTCGCAGATCCAGCCCTTCTGCGACAGCAGCCACAAGCGCGAGGGGAAGTTCCAGCCAGTCGAATGGACGGCCAAGAAATCCGGCATACGCTATTTCTGCGTTTGCAAGCAGACGAATAATCCGCCTTTCTGTGATGACACGCATAAGACGCTGACGAGTTAAATGCCCCAGCTCCTTCTCGAACTCTTCTCCGAGGAAATTCCGGCCCGCATGCAGGCGAAGGCGGCGGAAGACTTGCGCGCGGCCATCACCAATGGGCTGGTGGAGGCAGGCCTTACCTATGAGGGCGCGCAGGCCCATGCCACGCCGCGGAGGCTTGTTCTCGCGATTGATGGTTTGCAGGCCAAGGCTGCCGATACGAAGGAAGAGCGCAAGGGCCCGAAGATTGATGCCCCGAAGGCAGCCATTGACGGTTTCCTGCGCTCGACGGGCCTCAAGCTCAATCAGCTCACCGTGCAGGATGACAAGAAGGGCAAATTCTATATCGCCACAATCAAGCGTGAGGGCCGTGCCGCAACGGCCGTGATTACCGGGCTTGTGCCGGAAGTGATCCGTTCTTTCCCCTGGCCCAAATCCATGCGCTGGGGATCGGGCTCGCTGAAATGGGTGCGACCGCTGCACACCATTCTATGCACCTTCGATGGCGAGGTTGTTCCCTTTGAGGTGGATGGCATCCGAAGCGGCAACAGCACACGTGGCCATCGTTTCCTTGCGCCCAGCGAGATCAAAGCCAAACGTTTCGATGATTATGAAACGAAGCTGCGTGCCGCCCATGTGATCGTGGATGCAGCAGCGCGGGCCGAGACCATCCGGACGGAAGCCAAGAACCTTGCCTTTGCGCAAGGGCTGGAGCTGATCGAGGACGAGGGGCTTTTCAAGGAGGTGGCGGGGCTGGTTGAATGGCCCGTGGTGCTGATGGGTTCTTTCGATGGAAAGTTTCTCGATGTGCCGCCGGAAGTGATCATCACCACCATCAAGAACAATCAGAAATGCTTCTGCCTGCGCGAGGCCAAGAGCGGCAAGCTGGCGAACAAGTATCTGCTGGTTTCCAACTCCATCGCGCGCGATGGCGGCAAGGAAATCATCCGCGGCAACAACAAGGTGATCGCAGCGCGCTTGAGCGATGCGAAGTTCTTCTGGGACCAGGACCGCAAGGTGAAGCTGGCAGACCAGCTGCCGAAGCTCGATCACATCACCTTCCATGCCAAGCTCGGAACGCAGGGCGAGCGGGTGAAGCGCATTGAGGCGCTGGCAGGCGAAATCGCCAAGACTATTGGCGCTAATGTGGAGAAGACAAAACTCGCGGCACGCCTCGCCAAAGCTGATCTTGTTTCGGGCATGGTCGGCGAATTCCCCGAGCTAGAAGGCCTGATGGGCCGTTATTATGCGCTCGACCAGGGCATCGATGCTGAGGTGGCTGACGCCATCCGCGACCATCACAAGCCCAAAGGGCCATCGGATTCATTGCCGGTGTCGAAAGTTGGGATGGCCGTGGCCTTGGCAGACAAGCTCGATACGCTTGTCGGGTTCTGGGCAATTGACGAAAAGCCAACGGGTTCCAAAGATCCCTACGCACTGAGAAGGGCGGCACTTGGTGCAATTAGGATGATCGTTGAGTCGGCAATTAGATTACATATCGTTGCAGCATCGTCTGACGCTGACAAACGCCTCGCATTCTCTGGCGCTCGGCTGATTGGGCATCAAAATTGGTTTGGTCGACAAGTAAACTCTCAAATTGTTGATCTCCTCTCCTTCTTTGCTGATCGCCTCAAAGTCTATCTCCGTGACCAGGGCCAGCGGCATGACCTGATCGATGCGGTATTTTCGCTGGGCGGGCAGGATGACCTGTTGATGATCGTCAAGCGGGTCGAGGCGCTGTCGAAGTTCCTGGATACCGATGACGGCAAGAACCTTCTCGCAGGCGTCAAGCGCGCCGCCAACATCCTGAAGATCGAAGAGAAAAAGGACGGCAAGACCTACAACGGCCACATCATTCCGGCGCAACTGGTGAAGCGGGCCGAGAATGATCTCAACTCCGCCATCACCGTTGCCATGGGGAAGGTGAAGAAGGCGGTCGAGGCGGAGGATTTCGAAGGGGCCATGGCGGCGATTGCAAAGCTCAGGCCGCCGGTGGATGCCTTCTTTGAAACGGTGGTCGTCAACGAAAAGAACGAGAGCTTCCGCGAGAACAGGCTCAATCTGTTGAATCGCATCCGCGAGGTCACCGCGGAAGTCGCCGATTTCTCCAGGATCGAGGGGTAGTTTTTCCCCTCCCACATCTTCACCCCTCCCTTCGGGGAGTGGTGCGCAGCGATGGGGGTGTGTCCGCCTGGCGCTATCTCTCTCTCCCCCAACTTGTTGGGGGAGAAAAGCAGGGGGGCGAAAAATAATTTCCTACGCCCGCTTGACAGGTTCCTGTTATAGGACTATGTGCACGTCCGACGAACCCGGAAAGGAGGGACAATGTCGACAGTGTGCCGAAATTGCCGGGTTCGTGTGCAGCGCCTGCAGGATGGCTGGAATAACACGCCATCATCCTCCGGGAGCCGGAGGCGAGCCCCTCGGGCATTACGACCTGAGCGCGGAGTGACGCAGAGCATCCCGATAGACGGACTGGTGGCAACACCCTGGAGCGCCGTTGACAGTGGCAACTGCAAGAG
>JBIOWL010000501.1:0-2434 GCA_044868645.1 Aestuariivirga sp. | reverse complement strand
GGTATGTATGTTTTCATGAGTGCAGCTCAGCCATCAGCCCGCAGCAAATTACTGGATGCCGCCCTTGAAGTTGTGCGGACAACGGGATTTGAAGCGGCAACCGTCGATGAGCTTTGCCGGACTGCGGGCGTCACCAAGGGTGCCTTTTTCCACCACTTCAAAAGCAAAGAGGAACTGGGGGTCGAGGCCACCCGTTACTGGACGGAGATGACGGGCGCGCTGTTCGCCTCTGCGCCCTACCATGATTTCGAGGATCCGCTGGACCAGCTCATTGCCTATGTCGATTTCCGCCGCCAGCTGCTCGATGACCACAGCATTCCCGAGGCGACGTGCCTTCTCGGCACCATGGTGCAGGAAACCTATTCATCCAATCCGGCGCTGCGCGAAGCCTGCCGCATCGGCATTGAGACACATGCTGAAACCATTGCCGAGATCATTGCTGCTGCCAAAACCCGTCATGCGCCCAATGCGACATGGTCGGCGGAAGGCCTGGCGCTTCACACGCAAGCGGTGATCCAGGGCGCCTTCATTCTGGCCAAGGCGCGCGATGATCTTGCCATCGCGGCGGATTCGATCCTGCATCTCAGGCGCTACATCGAATTGTTATTTCACTATGGAAAAGAGGAGTGAGTTATGAGCCAACGCGTCTTCATCAATCTGCCGGTCAAGGATCTGAAACGGAGCAAGAAGTTCTTCGCCGAGCTCGGCTACAGCTTTGATCCCAAATTTTCGGACGACACGGCAGGGGCGTTGAAGCTCGATGCCGACAATACGGCGATGTTGCTCACCCACGATAAGTTCAAAAGCTTCACGAACAAACCTTTGCCTGATCCAGATGCTACGATCGGCGTTCTTGTGGCCCTGCGCTTTGATAGCAAGGCCGAAGTCGACGCCATCATGAAAAAGGCGCTTGCTTCAGGCGGCAGCGAGCCCAAGCCCACCAGCGATCTGGGCTTCATGTATCAGCGCACCTTTGCCGACCCTGACGGTCATCGCTGGGAGCCGTTCTGGTTTGACCCCGCGGCACTGCCGCAAGCGTAAATGTGTGAGTGGAGGAAAACATGTCGAAATTCATCTGGTACGACCTGATGACGCCGGACATCGCCAAGTCCAAAGAGTTTTATTCCAGCGTCGTCGGCTGGAAGATCGCGGACAGCGGCATGCCGGGCATGGATTACAACGTCCTCAAGGCGGGTGACATCGATGTGGGCGGCATGATGAAGACACCGCCCGAGATGATGGAAGGGGCAAAAGGACGTCCCTGGATGGGTCATATCTATGTCGACTCCGCCGATATCGCCGCAGAGACGGCAAAGAAGCTCGGGGGAAAAGTCTACCGGCCCGCAACCGACATTCCCGGTATCGGCCGCTTTGCAGTGCTGGGAGATATTGGCGGCGCGGCCTTCATTGCCTTCAAGCCCAATGGTTCCGGGCAGCCGGCGAAGGTGGCCGATGGAACACCTGGCCATATCGGCTGGCGGGAACTCATGTCCGCCGATTGGAAAAAGGACTGGGACTTCTACGCATCGCTATTCGGCTGGAAGAAGGGCGAAGCCATGGATATGGGGCCGATGGGCACCTACCAGATTTTTGAGGCAAATGGCGGACAGCAGGGCGGCATGATGACGAAGACTGCCGATGATCCTTCGCCGCCGCATTGGAACTATTATTTCAATGTGGATTCAATTTCTGCCGCGATGAAGCGCGCAAAGTCAAAAGGCGGCACATTCGCAGGCGAGCCCATCGAGGTTCCCGGCGGCGGCTGGGCGGTCAACGGAACGGACCCTGTCGGCGCCCAATTCTCACTTTACAGCTTGAACAATTGAGGAGGAAACCATGCCCTACACCTGCAATTTTCATCGCGTGCTCAAGGCGCCGCCATCACGCGTCTACAAGGCGTTCCTTGATCCCGCGGCGATGTGCAAATGGCTTCCTCCTGCAGGCTATACCTGCACCATCCACAGTATTGATCCCAAGGTGGGTGGCACTTTCCGCATGTCCTTCACAGAATTTGATTCGGGTGCGGTGAACTCCTTCGGCGGCACCTATCTCGAACTCGTGCCCAACAAGAAGATGCGCTACACCGACAAGTTCGATGATCCCAATCTTGCGAGCGACATCGAAGTGACGGTGACACTCAAAGAGGTGATAGGCGGCACTGATGTATCGATCACACAGTCAGGCATTCCCGACATCATCCCGCAGGAGATGTGCGAGCTTGGCTGGCAGGATTCGCTAAAGCAGCTGGCGCAGTTCGTCGAAGTGCTGGCGCTGCCCGCGAAGTAGGGATGCGGGCGGTGTGGCGAATGGTGAGGTAAATTTTTATTGTCCCTCATGCTGAGGTGCTCGCGGCTTTTGGCCGCGAGCCTCGAAGCATTGTTAGAGACCCGAGAGCGAGTGAGGAAAATCAAGGAGATGAAGATGGCAAAGTTCC
>JBIOWL010000500.1:0-2140 GCA_044868645.1 Aestuariivirga sp. | reverse complement strand
CTAGCGCCACCCACAAGGGCGCCATCAATTTCTGCCTCTGCCATCAGTGCCTTAGCATTGTCGGGCTTAACGCTGCCACCATAGAGGATGCGAAGCGCGTCGGCAGCTTCGTTCCCGAAAGCCTCTGCCGCCTCGGCACGGATTACCTGGTGAGCTTCCGCGGCGAGTTGCGGAGTGGCGGTCTTGCCGGTGCCAATGGCCCACACTGGCTCGTAAGCTACCGTGAAGCGACGGCCCTCCTGGGCGGAGATGCCGCGGAAGGCATTGCCGCATTGCCGTCGCAAGACTTCTTCAGTGAGGCCTGCCTCGCGCTCTTGGATCACTTCGCCCACGCACACGATGGCGGTCAATCCCGCTGCGAGTGCAGCTTTAAGCTTTCGGTTGACGGTGTCGTCAGTCTCGCCGAAGTATTGCCGGCGCTCGGAGTGGCCAATAATGACGTGGGTGCAGCCCACCGCTTTTAGCATTGTTGCCGAAACCTCGCCGGTATAGGCGCCTTCCTTTTCCCAATGCATGTCTTGCGCCCCCACCGCTACGTTTGTGCCTTGAGCGAGCTCGACGACGGCCGGTAGATCGACAAACGGTGGGCAGACCACAATTTCGTCGCGGGTGTGCCCGGAGACGCGCGGCAAGAATGCCTCCATGAACTCCTCAGCTTGCTCAGGAGTCTTATACATTTTCCAGTTGGCGGCGATTAGTTTTCGGCGCATCAAGAAGGATCGAGCAAGTTACAGTGAAGGTTTAGTGTTTATCCGTAAGCGCCTCAACTCCCGGCAGCTTCTTGCCTTCCAGAAATTCCAGCGATGCTCCGCCGCCGGTCGAAATATGAGAGATTTTTTCCGCCACCCCCGCGGCCTGTACCGCTGCCACCGAATCACCGCCGCCAACAATAGAGGTTGCGCGTGAATTGCGGGCAACTGCCAGCGCAATACCCACCGTGCCTTCGGCAAAGGGATCAACTTCGAAGACCCCCATAGGACCATTCCACACAATGGTGCTGGCGTTCGAAATTTCCTGCGAGTAGCGGGCGATGGTTCGTGGGCCGATATCGAGGGCCATCATCTCGGGCGGAATGGCACGCGTGGCCTCAACGATGGCGATGCGGGCGTTCGATTCAATCCTGTCGGCCACCACATCATCGGCTGGGAGCAGCATCTTCAGGTCGCGCGAGCGCGCCTCCTCCAGCAGTTGGCGGGCCAACTCGAGCCTGTCATCCTCCACCAGCGACTTGCCCACTTCGCGTCCCGAGGCTTTGAAGAAGGTGTAAGCCATGGCGCCGCCAATCAGCAGCACGTCGACTCGCGTCATCAGGTTGCGAATCACGCCAATCTTGTCACTCACCTTGGCGCCACCCAGGATGGCGATGAACGGCCGCGGCGGCCCAGCCAGTACCCTGCCTAGATAGTCGAGTTCCTTTTGCATCAGCAAGCCTGCCGCGGCTTTGGAAACAAACTTGGTGATTCCTACGGTGGAGGCGTGGGCACGGTGGGCGGTGCCGAAGGCATCGTTTACGTAAAGGTCGGCCAGCTTGGCGAGGGCACGAGAAAACTTCTCATCATTGGCTTCTTCCTCGGGATGAAAGCGAAGGTTCTCGAGCAACAGGGTCTGTCCGGCCTCAAGCTTGTTGGCCAATTCTTCAGACTCCTGGCCGTAGCAATCGGGTGAAAAGCCAACGTTGCAGGCGCGCCCAATGCGCTCATCGAGCAGCATGCGCAGGCGTTCGGCAACCGGCTTCAGACTCATCCTGGGATTGGGCTTGCCCTTGGGGCGCCCCAGATGTGAGCCGAGAATCACGCGCGCATGCTGCCGAAGAGCGTATTCGATGGTGGGCAGAGTCTCCCGAATGCGCGTGTCGTCCGTAATGTGCCCGGCATCATCAAGGGGCATGTTGAAATCCACGCGCATGAACACGCGTTTGTTCGCGAGAGCGAGATCTTTGATAGAAAGTTTGGGCATACGTTTCTCAGCGATAAGCAATAAGCTACAAGCGATTGGCACTGGCTTACTGCTTATCGCTTACTGCTTATTGCTGCCTTACAGTCCCTTACTGCCAATGAAATTGATCAAATCGCGCACCCGGCACGAATAGCCCCACTCATTGTCGTACCAGGCGATGACCTTCACCAGTCGCCTGTCGATG
>JBIOWL010000499.1:0-2389 GCA_044868645.1 Aestuariivirga sp. | reverse complement strand
ACCTGGCGCGGCACGGACCACACCCGCGAGCAAATCCCAATCCTCTGCTACGGCCCCGGCCTTGGGCCCGGCAGCATTGGCAAGCGCCAAAGTTTTGCCGATATCGGCCAGTCGATTGCAAAATATCTCGGCATCCCGAAACTGGCAGCAGGCGAGGCCTTCTCACTCTGAACGCTTGAGCACGGCGCGCAGCACATCCTTGACGCCGATGGAACCGACGAACTTGTCTTCCTCGTCGAAGAGCGCAACGGGCGCCGTATCGGTGTGGTGCATGGCAAGCATCACGGTCTTCAATGTCGTGCCGGGCCTTGCCCAATAGGCGGGGCGCTTTCCTTCCGGCACCGGCTGCTTCTCGATGTCGGCGCAGGAAATCCACTCCGTCTTCTTCTTGTCACGCTCTGCATCGATGACCCTGCCGTCGCTGTCGAGCTTGAAGCGCGTCGTCTTGCGCTTGTCGAGCCACACCCAGCCATCCGCCATCTTTTCGAGATCGGCAACGTTCTGCATCACATTCCAGGCGGTCAGCACCGAGAGCGGATTCACGTTGGCGATGAAGTCGCGCACATAGTCATTGGCAGGCCGGAGCACAATATCCTCGGGCCGCCCGGACTGCACGATGCGCCCACCCTCCATGATGGTGATGGTATTGCCAATCTTCAGCGCTTCCTCGAGATCATGGCTCACGAAGATGATGGTTTTCTTGATCGACCTTTGCAGCTGTATGAGTTCGTCCTGCAGCTTGGTACGGATCAAAGGATCGAGCGCAGAGAAGGGCTCGTCCATGAGAAGGATCGGCGCTTCTGTCGCAAAGGCGCGGGCAAGCCCCACGCGCTGCTGCATGCCGCCGGAAAGCTCATGCACATATTTGCTGGCCCACTGGTCGAGGCCTACAAGTTTCAACTGCCGGTCTACTTTCTCGTTGCGCTCGGCCACCGGCATGCCCGCCAGTTCAAGTCCAAGGCCGGCATTCTCACGTACTGTGCGCCACGGCAAGAGGGCGAATTGCTGGAACACCATGGCCACCTGTTTCTGCCGGATATGGCGAAGCGTGGCCTCATCGCAGGAGGCAACGTCGACCATGCGGTTGCCGTCCTTCACCAGAACCTCGCCGCCCGTCACCTTGTTAAGGCCGTTGACGGCACGCAGCAGCGTGGACTTGCCGGAACCGGAAAGCCCCATGAGCACGGAAATCTCACCTTCCTTGACGGTGAGGTTGGCGCCGGTGGCACCCAGAACCGCGCCCGTCTTGGAGAGAATGTCGCTGCGGTGCGCGCCCGCCCGCGCCATGGCCAGCGCCTCGTCCGTATTGGTGCCGAAGATGATGTCGACATTTTTAAATTCCACGGCTGTCGTCATTTTTTCGCTCCCACCTGAACCGCCAGAACGCGGTCCAGGATGATGGCGAGAATGACAATCGCAAGCCCCGCCTCAATGCCGAGCGGGATGTTGCGATTGGCCAACGCCTTGTTCACCGGATTGCCGAGGCTCGGCGCGCCGATGAGCGTGGCGAAGACCACCATGGAGAGCGACAGCATGATGCACTGGGTCAGCCCCGCCATGATGGAGGGCAGGGCGGCGGGAAGCTCCACCTTCCACAAGAGTTGTCGCTTGGTGGCGCCGAAGCTTTCGCCCGCCTCGATCATCGGGCGGGGAATGGAAGTGATGCCGAGATAGGTCATGCGCACTGGGGCGGGCATGGCAAAGATGATAGTGACGATGAGCGCCGGGGCCGCGCCGAGGCCAAAGAGAATGAGGATGGGAATGAGATAGACGAAGGTCGGCATCGTCTGCATGAGATCGAGGATGGGCTGGGTGATCTTCCACACCTTGGGTTTGTGTGCCGCCCAGATGCCCAGCGGCACACCTATCGCCATGGAAAGCGCCGTTGAGCCGACGACCAGAATCAGGGTCTGCACCGTCTCCTTCCACAGTCCCTGGTTCATGATGAAGAGGAGGCCGGCAAGTACGGCTGCGGACAGTTTCCACGATCGCCGAAGCCAATAGGCAAGCCCCGCAAGAAGGAGAGCGAGAACAACGGGAGGCAGCATCAGCAGCAGGCCGGTGGAGCCTTCAACCACGAAGTTGAGCGAAATCTTGATGGCGTCAAACAGCCACTGGAACCAGGTGACGATGAAGTCGATGACCGCCTTGCCCCAGGCCCCCACTGGTATCTTCCAGGACCTGATGAAGTCCGACACAGGATCCATTGCCCGCTCCCCGATGGTCTATTGTTGTTTTCAACTTGAACCAGCACTCCAGCGTGCGCAAGCCCCGGTGCGCTGCGGAAATGCAGAGAGAAAAAAGCGGGCGGCCAGCTTGCGCTGCCGCCCGCCTCCGTCAGAAATGCATGACGAATTTAGCCTCCGAGAGCCGCCGATACGGCTGCTGC
>JBIOWL010000498.1:0-4784 GCA_044868645.1 Aestuariivirga sp. | reverse complement strand
CTGGCAAGTTTCATCGTGCTCCAGAAAAGATCCATAAAGAGATTCAGGGAAACGATTGCCCAGAACATCACCGTCATGAACACCGTCTATATTTCGCTGGCGGCGATCATCGCTTTCGGCGTTGTCTACAATTCCGCACGCATATCGCTTTCCGAACAGGGGCGGGAAATGGCGAGCCTGCGCGTTCTGGGGTTCACGCGCGCCGAGGTCTCCTCTCTTCTCCTGATGGAACTTGCCGTGATGGTTCTACTGGCGTTGCCGCTTGGCTGGGCACTCGGTTATGGGTTCGGCTGGCTCATCGTCCATGGTTTTGCCTCCGAACTCTATCGGGTGCCACTGGTTATCGGCAAGGAAGTCTATGCCTATGCCTCTCTTGTTGTGCTCGCCGCAGCCACCGTTTCAGCGCTTGTCGTGCGGCGGCGCATTGATCGCCTCGACATGGTTTCCGTCTTGAAGACCAGAGAGTGAAGACTGGGGAATGATGAGATGAAACGCATTGTAATAGCCGCCGTGATCCTCGCAGCATTAGCTGCCGTGGCCTGGGCTCTTTGGCCCAAGCCCATCAACGTGCAAGTCGAAGCGGCGCGCCTGCGCGATATTACACTAACAGTTGAGGCGTAAGGGCAAAGCAGGATCAGGGAAGTCTTCACCATCTCTGCTCCGGTGGCCGGCCAAGTCCAGCGCATTGACTTGCACGCGGGCGATGCGATCACGGCAGGCTCTACAATCGTCGCCAGGATCGTTCCCGCCCGTTCCACCTTGCTGGACGCCCGCAGCCGGGAGATCGCGATTGCCAACCGCGATGCCGCCCGTGCAGCGGTCAATCTTGCCGCAGCACAATTGCAGCAGGCCGAGGCCAAGGCGGCTTTCGCGCAGAAAGAATTCACGCGCGCCCAGCAGCTTGTTCATCGTGGCACGATCTCAGAACGCGCCTATGAACAGGCACGGCTCGAACTGGCGGACGCGAAGGCCGCAGTAAACAGCATGGCGGCGCAGCTGATGGTTCGCAACGGCGAATTGCAGAGCGCTGAAGCCGTTTTGTTGCAAGAGCCTGCTGGCGGGAGTGATTGCTGTGTGGAGATCAAGGCTCCCGTCAGCGGAACGATCCTCAAGGTTCGGACCGAAAGCGAACAAGTCGTCAGCGCCGGTACGCCACTGATTGACGTCGGCGATCCCAATGACCTCGAAATCACGACCGACGTGCTCTCACAGGATGCGGCGCAAATTGAGCCGGGAGCTACCGCAACAATCGTTGATTGGGGCGGTCCGCCCATCAAAGCCAGGGTACGCAAAGTCGAGCCGGCGGCAATCACCAAGGTCTCCGCACTGGGAATCGAAGAGCAACGCGTTCCAGTGATCCTCGACTTTCTCGATGATGCCCCCAATACGGCTTTTCCGGGCCATGGCTACCGCGTGACCGTCCGGATCAAGGTCTGGGAAGGCAATCAATTGCTGGCAATTCCCATCGCCGCATTGGTACGCAGGGGCAGCACCTGGACCGTCTATGTCGTGCAAGAAGGACGCGCCGCGGAGCGGAGCATTTCAGTAGGCGCGATGAATGATGACGTGGCGGAAATTACCGGGGGCATAGCCGAGGGCGAGAAGGTCATTCTGCATCCTCCGGACATCCTGACTGACGAAGGGCGTGTTTCAGAAACGGAGCAGCCGTAAATGAAGCAATCGGCGGCTTATCCAAAGGATGGATTTGCGGCCCGCCGCGTGAGCCTCTAGTGTTGTGTTGCAATGCATCAATTCCCCAAGGTCACGCGCGAAGACTGGCTGAAGAAGGCTCTTCTTGCCGCCAAAGGCAAGCCTTTCGATGCCGATGCAGCCCTGCAGGGCCGCATCGATGGCCCCCGCGCCGAACGTGGGAGGATCGCGCCGTGGCAGATTTTCCAGCGCATCGATCATCCTTCTCCCGAAAAGGCTCTTCTTCAGGCCAGGGACGATCTTGCCAATGGCACCGATGGGTTGATTCTCACTGAAGCGAGTCTTGCCACCGTGCTTGATGATTTGCCGCTCCACAGCTTTGAGCTTCGCAATGAGGCGGGAGACGATGGTGCAATGGCGATTATTGCATGTGCGCAGCGCCAGCCGATTGATCCGGCAAGATTGAAGATTGATTTCGGCATTCATGGAGCGGTCCTTGCACAGCAAGCTGCATCACAGGGATTTACCGGGCCGTTCATGCGCGGCGATGGAAGGCAGGCCCACACCGCAGGTGCAAGTGATGCCCAAGAAGCGGGGGTTGCGCTGGCTGATGCCGTTGCAAATCTGCGGCTGCTCGACAAGCTGGATGCAGCACAATTGGCGTGTTCAGTCAGTGTGACGCTCGTTGCGACACATTCGATCTTCGAGACGATTGCCAAATTCCGCGCGTTGCGCATTCTGTGGCGCGAGATTCTCCGCCACGCTGGCCTGCCTGATACACCACTCATCCTTCACGGTGAAACATCGCGTCTTTGCCTTGCTACAGAGGACGCTCACACAAATATCCTGCGCATTGCGACGTCTGCATTTGCCGCTGGACTTGGCGGTGCGGATTCTTTCTGCGCCCTGCCCCATT
The DNA here is from genome assembly GCA_044868645.1 of Aestuariivirga sp. Classification (GTDB taxonomy): domain Bacteria; phylum Pseudomonadota; class Alphaproteobacteria; order Rhizobiales; family Aestuariivirgaceae; genus Aestuariivirga. The sequence goes on along the minus strand of JBIOWL010000498.1, from coordinate 2,218 downwards.
CATTCAACCAGGGAATTGCCAATGGATTTGCCCGGCGGGTGGCGCGCAATGCGCAACTGCTGCTGCAGCATGAATCGCAAGTGTGGCGCGTCGCTGATCCCGCAGCCGGTGCCGGGGCGATTGAGCAGAGAACGCAGAAAATATGTGATGAAGCCTGGGCAACACTGCAGAAGATCGAGCGCGGTGAAAGGCTGACGTTCAATTCAAAGCACAGCCATGTCGCTCCACAGATTGGTGTCACCTCGTTCAAGAATGGAGTGGATCATCCGGCAGATGTGGAGGACAGGCTATGAGCCGTATTCCCTCCTTTGGCGATGCAAAGTTGCATACTTCACCCGGTGCAACTGCGGCATCCAGCGCACCTTCCTGGAAGACTCCCGAAGGCATTGATATCAAGTGCCGTTTCCTTCCCTCTGACACTCCGGGCTATCAGCGCGAGTTTCCGGGTTTTGCTCCTTTCCGGCGGGGTCCCTATCCTACCATGTATGTGACGCAGCCGTGGACGGTGCGCCAGTATGCGGGGTTCTCCACGGCGGAGGACTCAAATGCTTTCTATCGCCGAAATCTCGCGGCAGGACAGAAGGGATTGTCTGTCGCCTTCGATCTTGCAACCCATCGCGGCTATGACTCGGATCATCCGCGCGTTTCCGGTGACGTTGGCATGGCGGGTGTCGCGATTGACTCGATCTACGATATGCGGACGCTCTTTGACGGCATCCCGCTGGATGAGATGAGCGTGTCCATGACCATGAATGGCGCGGTGCTGCCCATCATGGCGCTCTATATTGTCGCGGCAGAGGAACAGGGCGTGCCGCCGGAAAAACTTTCCGGCACGATCCAGAACGACATTCTCAAAGAATTCATGGTGCGGAACACCTATATCTATCCGCCGCGTCACTCCATGCGGATTGTCTCCGACATCTTCAAATACACCGCAGCGAAGATGCCCAAGTTCAATTCCATATCCATTTCCGGCTATCATATGCAGGAGGCCGGCGCGCCAGCGGATCTTGAGCTTGCCTATACGCTCGCCGATGGTTTGGAATATGTAAGGGCGGGCCTTGCGGCAGGGTTAGATATTGACGCGTTTGCCCCGCGCCTTTCTTTCTTTTTCGGCATCGGCATGAACTTCTTCATGGAAGTTGCCAAGCTTCGCGCGGCGCGCGTGCTCTGGGCCGAGTTGATTGCGCCATTCGCGCCGAAGGACGAACGCTCGCTGATGCTGCGCACTCACTGCCAGACATCGGGCTGGAGTCTCGCAGCACAGGACGTCTTCAACAATGTCACACGCACACTTGTTGAAGCCATGGCGGCGACGCAGGGCGGGACGCAGTCGCTTCACACAAATTCACTCGATGAAGCATTGGCACTGCCTACCGATTTCTCCGCGCGGATTGCGCGCAATACACAGCTCTTCCTGCAGCTGGAGGCAGGCACCTGCGATGTGATTGACCCTTGGGGCGGAAGCTATTTTGTCGAGAAACTGACAGATGGTCTGATTGCAAGAGTTCGCGAGCATCTTACGGAAATCAACGGTTTTGGCGGCATGGCGAAGGCCATTGAAAGCGGCTTTCCCAAGCAGCGCATCGAAGAAGCGGCAGCACGCACGCAGGCGTGGATCGATTCCGGCGAACAGAAATTGATCGGCGTCAACTGCTACAAGCCAATGGAAGAAAAGGCCGTGGATATTCTCGTCGTCGATAATTCTACGGTGAGGGCAAAGCAAATCGAGAAACTCACCCGGCTAAGGGCGGAGCGTGACAGTTCTACCGTCGGCAAAACCCTGGCCACTCTGGAAAGTATTGCGCGCAGCGGCGATGGCAATTTGCTGGAAGCGGCGGTTGTAGCTGCGCGCGCCAAGGCGACAGTGGGCGAAATCTCACAGGCACTGGCAAATCAATGGGGACGCCACCAAGCCGCTCCAAAATTGAGCAAGGGCGTCTACGAAGCTACGCCACGTGATCTTGCGCAAATTGAAGCGGCAAAGCGCGCCGTTTCCGCATTCGCGGAAACCGAAGGACGCAAGCCTGCGATCCTCGTGGCCAAGATCGGACAGGATGGCCATGACCGCGGGCAGAAAGTAATTGCCTCGGCATTTTCCGACCTGGGCTTTGACGTGAAGGTTGGGCCGCTGTTTGCAACTCCGGATGAAGTTGCCGCGCAGGCCGTCAAGGAAAAAGTGCATGTGGTCGGTGTGTCTTCGCTAGCGGCAGGACAT
>JBIOWL010000497.1:0-3240 GCA_044868645.1 Aestuariivirga sp. | reverse complement strand
GATGCTGGTGCATCGATCGGCGGACGTTGTGCTTCGCCCACTTTGGGCAGTTTGAGATAACTGAAATCTGGAACGTCACCGGGATGAAAGCGCGATTCCGGGATGTGGAGGTTCAGAGCTGAGGCCTTTGTCATGGGCTTTGACCTTGTCTCTGACATGGGGATGACATTCTCGCCGGAAAAGCCCTCAAAGACGCTCGACGGCGATAGCCGTCGCTTCGCCGCCGCCAATGCAAATGGCGGCAACGCCACGATTGAGTTTATGCCGTTCCAGGGCCGAAACAAGTGTCACGATGATGCGCGCCCCCGAGGCGCCGATTGGATGGCCGAGGGCGCAGGCGCCCCCATGAATGTTCACGGCCTCATGCAGCAGGCCCAGCTCTTTCATGGCGATCATGGGCACGACCGCAAAGGCTTCATTAATCTCCCAGAGATCGACATTTGCCTTTGTCCAGTTTGCCTGCTGCAGAACGCGGCGGATGGCCTCGACCGGCGCTGAGGTGAAGAGCGCCGGCGCATCGGCATGGCGCGCCACGGCCACGATGCGCCAGCGGGCATTGAGGTTTCGGCGCTCCGCTTCCGCCGCCGTGGCGATGACAAGCGCCGCCGCACCATCGGAAATTGACGATGAATTCGCCGCTGTCACTGTTCCGTTGGGGCGGAAGGCGGGCTTGAGCTGAGGGATTTTCGTGACATCCGCCTTGGCGGGCTGTTCGTCGAGGCGGATTTCGGCGGGACCGGACTTCGCCTTGACTGTCACCGGAACGATCTCGCTATCAAATGTGCCGTCCTTACCAGCCTTTTGCGCGCGCGAAAGGGAGGCAACTGCATATTCATCCTGTGCCGTGCGCGTGAATTGATAGTGTTGCGCGGCATCCTCGGCAAATGTGCCCATGAGCCGGCCCTTGTCATAGGCATCTTCGAGGCCATCAAGGAACATGTGATCGATGACCTGGCCATGGCCAAGACGAAGCCCTGTCCGGGCTTTCGGCAAGAGATAGGGTGCGTTCGACATTGACTCCATGCCGCCTGCGACAAAGATGGAGTTGGGGCGCGCATGCAAGGCATCGAAAGCCATCATCACGGTCTGCATGCCGGAGCCGCACATCTTGTTGACGGTGGTGGCCGGCACGGATTTCGGTACCCCCGCGCCGAGAGAAGCCTGCCGCGCCGGCGCCTGACCCTGGCCTGCAGGGAGCACGCAGCCCATAAAGACTTCCGACACATCGCCTCCGCCAATGCTGCTGCGTTCGAGGGCGGCCTTGATGGCGGCTGCGCCCAGGTCAGGCGCTGGGAGAGAACTCAGCTCGCCTTGAAACCCGCCGAGCGGTGTGCGGGCGCCGCCGCAGATGACGATATCGGTCTTCATCCTCGCACCTCATCCGATTTTGCCAGGAAAGCTGCGATGCGCTTCCGCGCGTCAGGCGTCTCCCACGCATTGGCCAATCTGGCGACGGTATCCTCAATCACGCCCAAGTCGATAGTGTGGCCCTGCGCGCGGAACAGGGATTTCGCGGCGGCGAGCGCCGGAGTTGCACATTGCAGTACAGCTTCGAGTTCGGTTTCGATCGCGCTGTCAAGATCGGCCGCAACTGTCGATACAAGGCCAAGAGCCATCGCCTCAGCAACATCGAATTTGCGGCCGGACATCATGCGGCGCGCGCCCCGTTCGCCGATCTTCGCCATGACATAGGGACTGATTGTCGCCGGGATCAAGCCGAGGCGTGCTTCAGTCAGGGCGAATGTCGCGGCCTCGGAGGCAATGACGCAGTCGCAAGCGGCAATCAACCCGATGCCGCCGCCATAGACGGGACCATGCACGCGCGCCAAGGTGAATTTTGGCACCTCGTTCAAAGCATGAAGAACGAGAGCGAATTTGCGGGCTTCTTTAACGCGTTCCTCGCGCGTTGCCGCAAACTGCGCCCGCATCCAGGCAAGATCGGCGCCTGCGCAAAAGCTCTTTCCTTCTGCGGCAAGCACGATGGCGCACACCTGCCGGTTTGTACCCAGTGCATTGATGGCTGCGAAGAGCTCGGCCATCATGGCGGCATCGATGGCATTATGCTTGGCGGCGCGCGCCATTGTGAGCCTGGCAACCCCGCGTGTATCGGTTTCGATACGCAAGTTGGGTTCAATCATGCAGCGCCCGCCTTCGAATGAAAAGTGAGGCCCGCCGCGAAGCGCTCGGCCTCCGTGAGCTTGTTGCGATCGATGCCGGTTGCAAAGCCGCGCATCTCGAGATGATCGGCGACTTTTCCCGTCGCCACATTGCCTGTGGAACCGGGCGCAAAGGGGCATCCTCCAAGGCCCGCCGCCGAAGCATCGAAGACACGCACCCCCCTTTCCAGACACGTATCGATATTCTCGAGTGCGCGGCCGCGCGTGTCATGGAAATGGCCGGCAAGAAGGCTCGCGGGCAACACGGCAAGAACCGCGTCAAGCATTGCGCCGACAGTTTCCGGCGTGCCATGGCCAATGGTATCGCCCAATGAGATTTCATGGCAGCCCATCTTCGCGAGTGCTTCAGCGACCCGCGCTGTCTGGCGTGGTGGAGTGGGGCCATCGTAAGGGCAGTCGGTGACACAGGAAACATAGCCGCGCACGGGCATGCGATCGTCTCTCGCCTTTTCACAAACCGGCTTGAAGCGCTCAAGACTTTCGGCAATCGAGCAGTTGATATTGGCCTGACTGAAGCCTTCGGACGCTGAGGCGAAAATCGCGACTTCATCGGTCCGCGCGGCATGGGCGGCATCATAGCCTTGCAGATTGGGTGTAAGCGCAACGTATGTCACACCCGGATTCCGCGCGATGCCTGCCATCACTTCGCCTCCATCCGCCATCTGCGGCACGCGCTTGGGATTAACGAAACTTGCAGCCTCGATACGGCGGAATCCGCAAGCTGAGAGAAGATCGATCAGTTCGATCTTCCGCTCTGTCGGCACGAACAGAGCCTCATTCTGCAATCCGTCGCGCGGGCCGACTTCATAGATTTCGACACGCTCAGCCATGACCTGCGTCCTTCAGCTTCACAAGCACCGCGCCTTCAGCAACACGATCACCTTCCGTAGCCAAAACTGATTCTATCACACCATTATGGGGAGCAAAAATCGTGTGCTCCATCTTCATGGCCTCGACGACGAGCAACGGCTCTCCTTGCTTCACCGTTGCACCGGGTTTGACGAAAATGCGGCTCACGAGAGACGGAATCGGAGCCGAAAGCGAGCCGGATCCTTGCGCCATA
>JBIOWL010000496.1:0-3859 GCA_044868645.1 Aestuariivirga sp. | reverse complement strand
CGACAGTCAGGCTGTAAGCCAGAACGGCGACAATCGGCCATACCGTCCTCCGCAGGAGTTGCGGCGCAATCACCCGCAGGAATACCGAGGCTGGCCCGTGCCCCAAGCTCCGCGCCACGGCACGCTGACCCGCAAAGGACTGCTGCAGGTCATCGCGGTTAAGCAGGCTTGCGAAGGCCCAGACCAGGAACGGCGTTTCCTTCAGCACCAGCGCGGCGATGAGCGCCAAGCCATAGGGGTCCTGTGTCGTCACCCATTGCGGCGGGCTGGTCCAGCCAAATGGCAGTGCAACGATCCGCGCCAGAAGCCCCGCCGGCATGATGAGAAGTGAAAGTCCGATGGCAAGCGACAGATGCGGCAAAGCCAGCATGACACCTGCTTGTGGTGGCCTCGTCGGCCGCCCTGCGATAATAATCAGTGTACAGATCAATGACAGTGCGGTGCTGGCAAGCCCCGTGAACAGCGTTAGCCGCGCCGCCCCCCAGAATTGCGGATGATTCAGTAAAGCTTTGAATGCGGCAGCGTCGGCGAATGCCGGTAGTATCAGCGCCAGCGTCAGGGCAAGCGGCAGCAGGAAGATCAGAAAGAGTGGCAGCGCTGCGAGCCGGCTGAGCATTATCCCTTGCCGTAGCGTTCGAGCCAGGCCTGCTCAACGAGCGGCACCCAGGAGGCATGGGGTTCGAGCAGTGTCGGACCCGGCACTGTCACGCTGCCCGGCGCCGCTGTCGCCGCGAAGGCCTGCTGTTCCTCGGGCGAAAGCTTGGAGAGCGCCAGCACCGTGGGATCACCCCACACTTTGATGTCATTCTTCCGCGCCTGCGCTTCCGGCGACAGAAGGAAATTGGCGAAAACCTGGGCTGCCGCCTTGGCCTTGGCATTCACCGGGACGCCCACAAAATGCGTATTTCCGATGGTCCCCTTCTTGTATTGCCAGGCGATGGTTGTAGTGGGAAGCCGCCCCGCTGCCACCAGATTGGCCGGTTCATTGGGATTGAAGGTGAGCCCGATCAGCAACTCGCCATCCGCTACCATCTGCGCCACATCGGCTTGCGATTTTGGAAACTGCTTGCCCTCGCGCCAGCAATTCTTGTGGAGCGCATCGAGCATCGCTTCCCACACCGCGCGCACCGTGCTGAAAATCGCGCCATCGCCCGGCTTGTAGAACATCGAAGGATTGATCACCGCTTCCAGCAGCATCTGCTTGATAAAGGTGGTGCCGTGGAATTCAGGCGGCGCAGGATAGGTGATGCGCCCCGGATTGGCCTCGGCAAAGCGCGTCAGCGCCGCCATGGAAAGCGGCGGCTCCGCCACCTTCGCCCCATCGGCAAAGAACGTGAGCTGCGCCATGCCCCAGGGCGCTTCAAGCCCATCAACGGATTCTGAGAAATCCTGCGTAACTGTCGCTTTGCCTTCCACATCCACAAATTGATAGTTGGGCAGGGTTTCCGAAAAAGGGCCGAACAGCAGCTTCTCGGTTTTCATGGCGCGGAAATTCTCGCCATTGATCCAGACAAGATCGACAGAGCCATCAGCCTTGCCCGCCGCCACTTCGTCGCGCACCCGCTTCACCACCTCCGCTGTATCGGTGATCTTCACATGCTCGACCGTGATGCCGAAACGCTGCGCTGCTTCCTCACCCGCCCAGGCGATGTAAGCGTTAACCTGCTCCGAGCCTGCCCAGGCATTGAAATAGACAGTCTGCCCTTTGGCCTCCGCCTCTGTGGCTGCCCAATCAGCGGCAAGGGCAGGACGGAGGGAAAGCCCTGCAGCGGTGAGGGCGAGAAAATGGCGTCGGTTCAGCATGATGGCTCCTGTTCGTCCACCCTCTTAGCTGCTCCTCCCTCAAACGCCTATCACAGCGCTGCCGCATGGGATCAGATTCTTGTGAGTGAATGCAGAGCGAGGAAGTGAAAAGCAGGTTACAGCATCCCCGGCAGGATGCGGTCAGGCGGCTTGTGGCCATCGGCCCAGGTCTTGATGTTGATGATGACCTTCTCGCCCATGTCGATGCGGCCTTCGAGGGTCGCAGAGCCCATATGGGGCAGGAGCACCACCCGCTTGTTTTTCAGCAATGCCGGATTGGCCGCCGGCTCATGCTCGAACACATCAAGCCCCGCCCCTGCGAGCTCACCCGCTTCAAGCATGCGGATCAGCGCATTCTCATCAATGATTTCGCCGCGAGCCGTGTTGACGATGATCGCCGTGGGCTTCAGCAGCTTCAGCCGCCGCGCCGAGAGCAGGTGATAGGTCGCGGGCGTGTGCGGACAATTGATCGAGAGGATATCGACCCGCGACAGCATCTGGTCCAGGCTCTCCCAATAGACAGCGTCCAGCTCTTCCGCCGTCTTCGGGTGAACGGGCTTCCTGTTGTGGTAGTGGATTTCCATGCCGAAGGCCCGCGCCCTTCGCGCCACCGCCGTGCCGATGCGCCCCATGCCGATGATGCCGAGCTTCTTTCCTTGCAGCCTTGTTCCCAGCATCCAGGTCGGCGACCAGCCTTTCCACTTGCCGGAAGGAATGGCGGCGTGACCCTCGATGACGCGCCGCGCCACCGCCATGATGAGCGCCATGGTCATGTCGGCAGTATCTTCCGTGAGGACCCCTGGCGTGTTGGTGACGGTGATGCCGCGTGCTAGCGCCGTCTCCACATCGATATTGTCAACGCCATTGCCGAAATTGGCGATGAGCTTGAGTTTGGGTCCCGCCTGCAGGATCACCGACTTGTCGATCTTGTCTGTGATAGTGGGAACCAGAACCTCCGCTTCCTTGACGGCTGCCACAAGCTCGGGCTTGCCGAAAGGCTGGTCCGTTTGGTTGAAGCGGGCATCAAAAAGCTCGCGCATCCGGGCCTCGACGGCCTCCGGAAGCTTGCGGGTCACGATGACCTTCGGTTTGCCTTTGTCCATCAACTGTCCGGCCTGACCTATTGACCCAAAATTAACCTCGCCCGGGCACTCATGGTGGCTGGCCGCAAGGCCCGGTTTCTCCTCACGTGTAAACGCGGGGAAGCCCGGGCCGCAACCGAAATTGCATTGGACTTTCGCCCGCTTTCCAAACCATGTCTGTTGTGCACTCCCGCAATTCCGCCGCAGTCCCGGCGCCACTTCGCAACGCCACCATAGCGGTGGTTTTGCTGGCCATTGCCGGGGGCGGCGCTGGAATTTACTGGGGCATGAAAACGCCCGCAGCCCCGGAAACGCTTTTCCCCGGCGAGGTCACAGGGTCAACCGAACAGATGCCGGTTGAAAAGGGTCCTTCGGGCCTGCCCCTGCCGCGCTTTGTCACGCTCAAGGCGGCCAAGGTCAATGTCCGCAAAGGCCCATCGCATGACCACGCCATTGCCTGGATCTACCAGCGCAAGGGCCTTCCCATTGAGATCACCGCCGAGAGCGACAACTGGCGCAAGATCAGGGATGCGGAAGGCCAGGAGGGCTGGATTCAGCAAAGCATGCTGACGGGAAAGCGCAACGCCCTTGTTGCCAAGTGGATCAAGAATGGCGGCGTGCTGCTGCACGATAAGAGCAATCCAAATTCCGGCGCGGTGGCGCGCCTTGCGCCCGGCGTTGTGGCAACTGTCGACTCCTGTGACGGCGAGTGGTGCTATCTCAACGCTGATGGTTATGAAGGTTACGCCCAACAGAGTGAACTCTGGGGCGTCTATCCCGGCGAAGTGGTGGATTAGCTATTCCGATTATTTCCTACAACACGAAAATAGTCCTTGACACCGCGCGGTGAAACTGCTACTTCTCGCTACAGTCCAGCAGTGGGTGAAGAAAAACCCGCATCGCTCCCTCCCACAATAGTCTTGAGAATCCCAGGAAGACGACGCGGGAGCCGGTGGGTGCGCTCGAAAAACCAA
>JBIOWL010000495.1:0-2091 GCA_044868645.1 Aestuariivirga sp. | reverse complement strand
AGGAAGCCGAAACCGCTCGATACTTTTCTCAACACATGGTCGGTCGAGGGCTTTGTGTCGGAGGGATTGCAACCCTCCGAACTTGGCTGGGGCACGCATGAGAAGAAGCTGCCGCCGGAAGGCCGCCGCCACAAGACGGGCTGCGGTGCTGCGATTTACCTGGAACGCCCTGGTGCCGATACGCGCGTCCTCACCTGGACGCCGACGGCTGGAGAGCATTTTGGGTTTCTGGTGACACACAACGAGGCAATTTCCATTGCCGACTACTACACGGTGCGCAGCGGCCGCGCGGTGAGCTACCGGCCTACTTGCCATTACGCCTATCATCCCTGCAACGACGCCATTCTCTCCTGGCATGAATTGCTGGGCGCAGGCGGCAAGCGGCAATCCATCAATCATGTGCTGGATGAAGACGAAATTACGGAGGGCAGCGACGAACTTGGCGTGCTGCTCTATGGCCACAAGAAGAATGCCTACTGGTTTGGCTCGCAGCTTTCCATCGAGGAGACGCGGACGCTCGCGCCACATCAAAATGCCACGGGACTGCAGGTGACGTCTGCTGTCCTTGCCGGCATGATCTGGGCCATCGAAAACCCCAATGAGGGCATTGTCGAAACCGACGAGATGGACCATGTGCGCTGCCTTGATGTGCAAAAGCCCTATCTCGGCAAGGTGAAGGGCTATTATACGGATTGGCACCCGCTGCAGCAGCGTGTCGGCTTGTTCGATGAGAAGCTCGACAAGCGCGATCCTTGGCAGTTCAGCAATATCCTGATGCGGTAGCTTATTGGCCGTTACCCCGGCGACCTGGCTATGCCGAAGCGAAGTTTCAGCTTCGCCAAGGCGAGAGGCCGTGAAAATGGCCTATCTGGCGATTTGGATTAGACCCCTCAAGGCTCTAAGGTCCTGTGAGGAGAACCTCATGAATCACATGAAGCTTGTTGCTGCTGTTCTACTCGCATCAACCTTGGCCCTTCCCGCCGCTGCCGCGCCATCACATGGCATTGCCATGCAGGGCGAGCCCGCCCTGCCGTCTGACTACAAGAACCTTCCCTACACCAATCCGAACGCACCTCAGGGCGGCCAGTTGCGGCAGGCGGTGGTCGGCACCTTCGACAGCCTCAACCCCTTCATCGTGAAGGGCAATGTAGCGAAGGATGTGCGCACCTTCACTTTCGAAAACCTGATGGGTCGAAATGGGGCCGAGCCGTTCTCGCTCTATTGCTGGCTGTGCGAAAGCATTGACGTTTCGGATGACCGGCAGACCTTCACCTTCAAGCTGAGGCCTGAGGCGAAATTTTCAGATGGTTCGCAGGTCACGGCTGCGGATGTGGTGTTCTCCATGGAGACTTTGCGCGACCATGGCCGGCCCAATTTCAAGAACTCCTATGGCAAGGTGACATCCGTCGAGACTCCGGATGAGCGAACGATCACATTCAAGCAGGGGGCGGGCGACCGCGAACTGCCGCTCATCATCGGCCTGATGCCGGTGTTCTCGAAGAAGGCCATGGCGGGGCGCAATTTCGAAGAGGCTTCACTGCAGCCCATCATCGCTTCGGGGCCCTACATTGTCGGCGATGTGAAACCGGATGAAGTCATCACCTACAAGCGGAACCCGAACTGGTGGGGCAAGGATATCGCCTTCAACAAGGGCCTGTGGAACTTCGATGTGGTGCGCTTCGACTATTACCGCGACAACAATGCCGCCTTCGAAGCCTTCAAGAAAGGCGATGTGGACTTCCGCATGGAAAGCGATCCGACGCGCTGGGCCACAGCCTATGATTTTCCGGCAGTTGCTGAAGGCAAGGTGATTAAGGAATTTGTCGAACAAAAGACGCCCGCTCCAGCCACCGGCTTTGGCTTCAATACGCGGCGCAAGATCTTCGAAGACGTGCAGGTGCGCGAGGCGCTGGTGATGGCCTTCGACTTCGAATGGGCCAATGCCAATCTCTTCTCGAACCAATTCAAGCGCACCTATGGTTATTTCGGCGGCTCTGCACTGTCTTCGGAAGGAAGACCCGCAAGCCCTGGTGAACTCGCCATCATCGGCGCGGATGGCGGGGGCCTGCGCAAAGATTATCTTGATGGCAG
>JBIOWL010000494.1:0-3657 GCA_044868645.1 Aestuariivirga sp. | reverse complement strand
GTTTTAAGCTGGACGGATGAAAGATTCTGCACATTTTGGCCTGATCGGCGGGCTCGGCGTTGGTGCGGCAGTGCTTTACTACAGCCGTATCGCCGAGGCTTGTGCCGCACGCGGGTATGTGCCTCGGGTCACCATGGCCCATGCTCATGCACCGAATGCGCTGGCGCTGGTCACGGCCGGCTAAGTTGACGAGCTTGCAGATTATCGTTCGGGTTTTGGGCAAGTGCTGGAAAAGGCTGGCGCCGATTTCATAGCCATTCTGGCTGTGACGCCTCACATTTGCGAGGAGAAGTTAAAGCAAAGGTTGAAGTTGCCAATGCTCAGCATGCTTGAGACGACGGCGCAAGGACTTCGGGCACGGCGGTTGCGGAGGATCACGCTATTTGGCACGCGCTTCACTATTGAGCAGCGTTTCTTCGGTGCACTTGAAGAGTTTGATATCGTCAATCCACGCGCGGTGGAGATTGACAAGATTCACCGGGTCTATCTTGAACTCGCGCAAAAAGGGAAGACCTCTGCGGCCAATGTGGACGCGGTCAAATCCATCGCGCAAGAAATCTGCAGACGCGAGGGCGTTGAGGCGGTGCTGATCGCGAGAACCGACTTCAATCTGGTTTTCGATGAAGCGACGGCTGGCTTTCCGGCCTTTGATTGCGCTGCAGTGCACATTGACGCCATCGTCGCCCGTATGACCGCTTGAGCAAATGCCTCACCCCTTGCGGGTTCTTCAATAAAGAGTCACAGTTGTGGCCGGAGCTGCCCTGGGTGCGGTTCCAAGCCGTGGGTCAGGGTTGCCTCCATGCGTGAACAAGTGCGGGAGGATAGGCCATGAGCGTTGCCAACGGCAGACGAGATGCGGGTCCACGATTGATTGCCATCGTCGGACCCTATCAAAGCGGAAAAACCACTCTTCTTGAATCCATACTGTTCCGGACCGGAACGATAAACCGCCAGGGCAAGGCGGCAGACCGGTCGCTTGCCGGAGATATCTCGCCGGAAGCAAGGGCCCACGCCATGGGCGTTGAAGCCAACTTCGCCACAGTCAGTTTCATGGGCGAGCAGATCACTTTCGCCGATTGCCCGGGTTCCATAGAATTTGCAATTGATGCGCGCTCCATCCTTCCGGCCTGTGATGCCGCCATCGTGGTCGTCGATGCCGACGAAAAGAAGGGCCCGGCCTTGCAGCTTATCCTGCGGCAATTGGATGACGCAGGTGTCCCGCGCATTATTTTCCTGAACAAGATCGACAAGGCCGAAGCAGGCCCACGCGATGTGCTGCAATGGATGCAGCCTGCAAGTTCCAAACCGCTTGTGCTCAGGCAACTGCCGATCTGGAACAAGGGGGTGGTGACAGGCTTCATCGATCTCGCGCTGGAGCGCGCCCATATCTACCAGGAACTGGCGGAAAGCCGGGTTGTCGAGATGCCAGCCGACATCAAGGACCTGGAGAAGAGCGAGCGCTTCACCATGCTGGAATCGCTTGCCGACCATGACGATGCCCTGATGGAGCAACTGCTCGCCGACCTCGACCCGCCCCGCGAACAGGTTTTCGCGGACCTGACGCGGGACATTCGCGAGGGCCATGTGGTGCCGGTGCTGTTCGGTTCTGCTGAGCATGGCAATGGCGTTGGCAGGCTTCTGAAAACCATCCGTCATGATATCGGCGGCATCGCCGAAACCTGCACGCGGCTCAACGCCAAGGCCAACGGCAATGCCTTGGTGCAAGTCATCAAGACGCAGCACAGCAACCAGGGCGGCAAACTGTCGGTTGCACGCGTTCTTGCTGGCGAGGCAACGGACGGCATGGTGCTCTATGACGGACAGGGGCGTGAAAACCGCATCGCCGGGATGACGGCTTTTCAAGGCACGCAACCTCAGAAGACTTCGAAAGCAGGAGCAGGGCAGGTCGTGGCGCTGGGCCGTCTTGAATATGTCACGACGGGCACAACACTTTCGTCGGCAAAAGGAAGCTGCCCGCAGCTTGTCCGGAGTCACGTGAGCACTGGAGTCTATGGCTTTGCCATCACGGTTGCCGACAAGAAAGACGAAGTGAAACTGACCACTGCCATTCACCGGCTGCTTGAGGAAGACCCTTCTCTTGGTTTCACCCACGATAACGACACCGGCGACATGGTGGTCTGGGGACAGGGTGAGATGCACTTACGCGTGGCAGTGGAGCGACTCGCCAGCAAGTTCGGTGTCAATGCCCAGACCAGACCCAGGCGCGTTGCTTACAAAGAGACGATCCGCAAGCAGGTGAGCGTGCGTGGCCGGCACAAGAAGCAATCGGGCGGACACGGCCAGTATGGCGATGTGGTGGTGGAGATCAAGCCGCTGCCGCGTGGTTCTGGCTTCCAATTCACGGATACAATCTCAGGCGGGGTTGTGCCGAAACAATATATTCCGGCCGTTGAGAATGGCATCCGGGATTGGATGCACAAGGGTACACTGGGCTTTCCAGTCGTCGATTTCGCGGTCAATCTATCCGATGGTTCTTATCATGATGTCGACTCGTCGGAGATGGCTTTCAAGACGGCCGCCCGCATCGCCATGGTGGAGGGCATGCCGCAGTGCTCGCCAGTTCTGCTGGAACCAATCCTGGCAGTTGAAATCCATGTTCCCAATCATGCCACGGCTCGCGTCAATCAGATCGTCACCGGCCATCGTGGACAATTGCTCGGTTTTGATGCGCGTGAGGGCTGGCCGGGCTGGGACACGGTCAAGGCCCACATGCCGGAGTCGGAGGTGGCTTCGCTCATCATCGAAATCCGGTCGGCAACCGCCGGTGTCGGCACCTTCGTTACCCAGTTTGACCATCTGGCCGAATTGACGGGCCGGGCGGCAGATCACGTGGTCAGCATGGCACGGGGCGAGGGCGGGTAATGAAGTTAACCCGACATTAACCATAATCCTCCTCTTCCGACCATGCTCTGGCCCTTCGTTGGCCTTTTGCTGAAGGAAGTAAAGCAGCTTTAAGGATAGGTACCCCAAGTTGAGCGCGGTTTAGGGGAAGTCCTGCATGCGCGCCATTACCGGCTGGCGTTTCTTGATTGCCATTGTCCTGCCGCTGGCGCTCGCCACATTGGGCGCGGTCGGCTTGACCTATGATTTGCTGTCATATGTTGAGAGCAGCAGCAACCGCGCCGAAAATGCGCGCAACCGCGTTGCCATCACTGAGGCTCTGAATTCGGAACTGCGTGAACTCGGACGGCTTGCCGGCCAGAATGCCCGGTGGGAAGAGGCCTGGCACAAGACATCCGGCAGTGTTGATACCGTGTGGTTCCAACGATCTTGGGGACGAACCATCAGCGTGGGTGCAAGCTATGACATTGCAGCGGTGGTGCGCGAGTCAGATGGAGCTGTCCTTGTTCACAATGCGCCGGGAAATGCAAAACATCTCAGCATCGAGGGACTCACCGGCGTCAGCATCGGCCAGTTGCGCGAGGGCATGGCCAAGTACGAACCCACAAACGGGCCGCTGACTGGATTTGTCTTTACCGCCTTTGGGCCGGCAGCGGTTTCAGTTGCGCCGATCGTCAATCCAAGAAGCGGCGATTCCAGCAGCGAAAGGCTCCTGGTCTTTGTGAGGCTGATCAGCGAGCGCCGTCTTGACCTGCTTGAGAAGCAGCTCTTCATCAGCAACCTGACTTTTCATCC
>JBIOWL010000493.1:0-5073 GCA_044868645.1 Aestuariivirga sp. | reverse complement strand
CGATACCCACACTGTTGCTGTGTGGCGAAAACAGCCCGAAAATCCTGCACGCCGCGAGCGGGGAAATCGCTTCTGCCCTGCCACACGCGCGGATCGCCGTTCTCAAAGGACAAGGGCATGTCGCAATGACCACCGCGCCCGACATCTTCGTCAACGAGATTGTCAGATTTCTTTTGGACTGAGAATTGATAGTGTGCTCTGCGGGTGGGCAACTGCCGCGCCACGGAAGTGGTGGTTCCAAAAAGCTGATGCGACAAGGCGGCAGTTCATTATTCTGTCATCATGCCGCAGGATCAATCCCGGCAGACAGAGGAGGTTTCCATGACAGGCATTTCACGCATTTGTGCTTCGGCTGCGGTTCTTATGATGTTCGCTGCATCGCCTTCGGGCGCCGAGACGGTGAAGATCACGCTTCTCGGCGTAGGCGATGTCTATAATTTCGAGGGTGGCAAGAAGCGCGGCGGGCTTGCCCGGCTCAATGCGGTGGCAGCGGCGGAACGTGCGGCCAATCCCAATACGCTTTATCTCTTCGACGGTGACCTGCTTTCGCCTTCCCTGCTCTCGGGCTTCGACAAGGGCGAGAACATGATCGAGCTCACCAACATTGTGCCCTTCGATCTCGCCGTGCCGGGCAATCATGAATACGACTTCGGGCCCGAAGTCTTTGCGGCGATGATGAAGAAGAGCAAATACCCCTGGGCGGCCATCAACATTACGCAAGCTGACGGCAAGCCGGTGGAAGGCCTTGGCGGTGTGATGATGAAGGAAGTCGGCGGCGTGAAGCTAGCGCTTATCCCTGTCGCACAGGATACTTCACCGCAAGTTGCCTCGACGGGCGATCTCAAATTCGGGCCGACGGCTGACTCAGCCATCGAGGCCGCCAAGCAGGCGCGCAAGGACGGCGCAGAGATTGTGGTGGGCGTGGTGCAGGCGCCACACTCCGATGACCAAAAGATGTTTGCCTCGAAGGCCTTTGACGTGATCCTCTCGGGCGATGACCATGATCTTGTGGTGCAATACAATGGCATCACGGCCTATGTGGATACCTCGACCGAGGCCAACCATCTTGTGCCCATCGACCTGACCGTCGATGTGCAGGAAAAGGACGGCAAGCGCACGGTGAAATGGGAGCCGAACTTCCGCTTCATCGATACTGCGACGGTGCAGCCTCACGCCGAGACGCAAGCGAAGGTCGATGCCTACAAGGCGGAGCTCGACAAGGAACTCAACGTCGTCATCGGCAAGACGGAAGGACCGCTCGATTCACGGCGCAACATCGTGCGCACTCAGGAAGCGGCGATCGGCAACTTGATCGCCGATGCCATGCTTGAAGCAGTTGGCGCTGAAATCGCCATCACTAATGGCGGCGGCATCCGCGCCGACAAGGAATATGCAGCAGGCAGCGATATCACGCGGCGCGATGTTCTGACGGAGTTGCCGTTCGGCAACGTAACCGTTCTCACCGAAGTAACGGGCCAGCAGGTGTGGGACGCGCTGGAGAACGGCTTCTCCAAGATCGAAGACGGCGCGGGGCGTTTCCCGCAAGTGGCAGGCATGAAGGTTGTGGCGGACAAGAGCAAGGCGCCGGGTTCGCGCGTGGTTTCAGTTGAGATCGGCGGCAAGCCCCTTGATCCCAAGGCCACCTACAAGCTTGCCACCAACGACTACATGCTCGATGGCGGCGATGGTTATACCGCGCTCAAGGGCGGCAAGGTGGTTGTCGATGCGCGTGGCGGCAAGCTGATCGCCAATGACGTGATGGTGCTGATCAAGAAAGTCGGCACGGTGACGGCGAAGGTGGAAGGGCGCATCGCTTTCAAGTGAGGCACTACGGCAGCCGGCCAACGGGTTACTCGCGAGCGTTGCTGGTTGCTGCACATAGGCAATGCCACCTATGGCCGCGGGCCGCCGCAGATCCTAACACAAAAAAGCAAGCCGTTCATCGGATTGCATGCGTTTTCAAGGATCTGCGTGACGGACAACAGGATGGAATCAGCGGGAATGAAGGCTGGCAGGGACTGGCCCCCTGTCTCGGCAAACCATGCTTTGCTCCTCGATTTCGACGGCACACTGGTCGATATTGTCGGCAGACCCGACGCGGTGACTGTGCCGCAAGACCTGCCGAAGCTTATCAGCTATGTGCAGGACAAGCTCGGTGGCGCGCTCTGCATTGTCACAGGCCGCACGATTGAAGACATCGATCACTTTCTCCGGCTTCCCAATTGTGACGTTGCAGCGGAACATGGGGCCGCTTTCCGCGTTGGTGGCCAGCAAGGCCGGATTGTCCCGCCCTATCCCCACGCCTGGGACGAAGTGCTGCGTAAGGCAGAAGCGCGCGTGAAGGAACTTGTGGTGGAGAGGAAAGTTTCCTCCGTGGCCCTGCATTATCGCTTGGCTCCCGAAATGGAGAGAGAGGCTGGCGCAATTGCCAAAGACCTGCTCGCCAAAACGCGTGGAGGATATGTTTCGCAGACTTCGAACATGACAATTGAAGTGAAGCGGGCGGATGTAAACAAGGGCACTGCCATACGGGCGGTGATGTCGCGTGCACCCTACAGGGGCCGGACGCCGGTCTTTGTCGCAGACGACGCCTTTGACGAACGGGGATTTGAAGCCGTGAACCATATGCATGGCCTAGCTCTACATGTGCACGAGCATTTTTCCGGAAACACTGCCCGAGTCCACGAATGGCTCTCCAGCTATCTCAAGCTTGAGGAGAATGCCCATGTCTAGATTGGTCATCGTCTCCAATCGCCTCACGTTGCCATCAGAAAAACTGCCAAAGTCCGGCGGACTCGCGGTGGTCCTGGCGGAGGCACTTAAGAAGCGTGCGCTCTGGCTTGGCTGGTCCGGGGAGGTGGCGGAAGGAGCCTCAAACGCTCCCCGCATTGCTGCCGCAGGCCCAATTACCTATGCGACACTGGATCTCTCTCCGGAAGAGCATGCGCTCTACTACACCGGTTTCGCAAACAGCTGCATGTATCCGTTGCTGCTTCACCGTGCAGACCTGATGCATTTCCGGCGCGAAGAGTATGACGGCTACATCAAGGTCTGCGAACGCTTTGCCACGGCCCTGCTGCCGCTTCTTGATGCGAGTGATATCATTTGGGTGCATGACAATCATCTGCTCTCGATCATTCGAAAACTGAGACAGGCGGGCGCGAGGCAGCCCATGGGATTCTTCCTGCACATTCCATTCCCTCCAGCGGCACTCTTTGCAGCGCTTCCCTGCGCCCGTGAGATTCTCGCCGACTGGACGAGCTATGATGTTGTGGGCTTCCAGACAACGACAGACCGCGACAACTTTTTCGCAGCCTGCGCAGAAATCCTGCACAAGCCGCAGACGCTCGCAGGCGAAATCATGACCGGAACACACATATGCAGGGCCATCGTCGCACCAGTCGGCATTGATGTGACAGCATTCGCGAGGGCCGCAGAAAAATCCGTCCGGAGCAAGGATGTCAGCCGCATGAAGGAGAGCCTCGTGGGGCGCCATCTCATGATCGGGGCGGAGCGGCTCGATTATTCCAAGGGCTTGCCAACGCGCATCGAGGCATTCGGCCGTTTCCTCGACAAATACCCGAACCAGCGCCAGAAGGTCAGCTATCTCCAGATTGCGCCTGAATCGCGCCTTACGGTGCGCGACTACCGTGTGCTCAAGCGCGAGATCGACCAGCGTGTCGGTGAGATCAACGGCCGCTATTCGGCCTATGACTGGGTGCCCATCCGCTACATGACCAAGAGCCTCTCGCGAAAGCAGCTTGCAGGCTTTTTCCGCAGCGCCCGCGCCGGGCTTGTGACGCCGCTGCGCGACGGTTTCAATCTCGTCTGCGAGGAATATGTGGCGGCGCAGGATCCGGCCGATCCGGGCGTGCTCATCCTGTCGCGGTTCGCGGGCGCTGCCGAATTGCTGGATGGCGCGCTTATCGTCAATCCCTACGATACCGAAGCCATTGCGGAGGCTATCAACGAGGCCCTCACCTGGCCACTCGATGTGCGAAAGGCCCGCTGGCAGAAGTTGATGCAAGTCATCAGTACTCACACGGCCGCAGACTGGTGCAACACTTTCCTCAGTCATCTCGCGGCCAAGCGCAACGCCGCCAAAACCGAAAACCTCGCTGCCGCCTGAGGCCTCTCTGCCGAGAATGGAAAAGCGAGAGCCATGCAGAACGCTGCACGGCCTTTCCCAGAAGCTGTCCACATGGGCAATTGTATCGGGACCGTGCGGCATATATAGAGTCAGGCCCTTGCGCCGGGGTGTGCAATGAGAGGGAACGATGGAAAAATTTGATCGCAACTACATTCTGCTGGGGCTGTGCTGGGTCGTGGTTGGGATGGGCCTCGGCATCTGGCTTGGCATCACCAACCAGCAGAACTATGCCAATTCCCATGCCCATGTGGGGCTTCTGGGCTTTGTAGCCTCGGTGCTTTTCGGCCTGCTGCACTGGGCCTATCCGGCGCTGGCAAGATCCAGATTGGCACTCTGGCAATTCATCATCTACGAAGTTGGCGTTGTCATTCTGGTGATCGGCAAATTCCTGATTGACGGTGGAAAAGAAACCGTGCTGCTTCCCATCGGTGCACTGATTACGGTTGCGGGTGCGCTGATGATCCTGGCGATGTTTGCCAAACATGGACACAGAACGGCATAGCACCGTGAAAGCGGCTTTGGTCGCCGCCGGCCTCGCTTGTTGCTTGGACGGCGCAGCGTTCGCGCAGGCGAGCGAAGAAGACATGCGGTTCATGAACGAGATCGTGGAAGCATCCAACGGGATTAACGAAGAGACGGCGCGCGAAGCCCATGGCCGTTGCGTCGACCATTCAAAGAAACTGGCGGCACGGGACAATGTAGAGCCGCTACAGCGGCTCTATTTCGAAACCGAGATCGAAAGCTGCATTTTTCTTGCCACGAACAATGGCAGTTTTTCGGATGCAAGCGGTGATGCCTGCAGCCATCACTACACCTATGCGAGCAAACTCTCGCAGTTAATAACCCAAGGCATTGAGCGGCGCGTGTTTGCCTCAGAATTTCTCCAGAATCTGGGAAGCCGCATGGAGAATGCCATCGATTGG
>JBIOWL010000492.1:0-2173 GCA_044868645.1 Aestuariivirga sp. | reverse complement strand
ACCATGTTGCCCGCCGACTGAATGCCGTAAAAGAGAAAGACCAAGGGCATTCCGATCAGAATCCCAACCAGCATTTCCTTCAGGAACAGCGCGAAGAGAAAACCGGCGCCCTCCGAAGGCATCGTCTCGGTCGCGGTCGCCATGATGGCCGGAAAGAAAAAGATCATCAGCAAAATGCTGATCGTGATGCGGATCCGTCCCGGCACCGGCCGGCCGCCGAGGAAAGGCACGAACAAGGCCAGAACAAAGAGGCGGGTGAAGATGAGGCCGCCGATCAATATCCAGCGGAAGAGATCGAGGTGGATCCCCAGCGTATCGAGGAAGTGCTGAGAGCTGGAAAAACTGAACATGGCGGTAGCTATGGTGCTTCGCGAATTCTGCGAATTTGCGAAGCGGCCCGGCAGAGCCGTGCCTTGCCCTCACTAGTGAATATACCTTGGAAACCCTTCGAGGAGTGCCTTGGTGAAAGCGATCATCTGCGACATCAGCCAGGGGCCGGTGAGAGCCAAAATCAGGAAGACTCCGACCAGCTTGGGAACGAAGGTCAGCGTCTGCTCCTGGATCTGGGTCGTCGCCTGGACCAAGCTGATCATCAATCCGGTGATCAAAGCGACCAAGACGGCCGGCGCCGACAGGATTAGAGTGAGGAAAAGGCCTTGTTTGCCGATGGCGAGGATATAGCTTTCCATTTTAGGTGTACCCCAATATCAGGCCGCGGGCGATCAAGTACCAGCCATCCACCAGCACGAAGAGCAAGAGCTTGAAAGGCAAGGACACCGTGACCGGCGAAAGTTGGAACATGCCCAAGGCCAAAAGGATGTTGGCCACCACCATGTCGATGACCAGGAAGGGCAAGAATATCACAAACCCGACCTGAAAAGCCTCGGATAATTCACTGATGACGAAGGCCGGGATCAGGACGATGAAATCGTTGTTCTGGAGGCCGGCCCGGTCCTCGGGTTTCCGCATTTGGCGGGCCAGGTTGTAGAACATCGTGCGGTCCTTGCCGCTGGCGTTCTTGACCAGGAAGTTCCGCATCGGCTCCTTGCCCTTATTGACGGCGTCTTGCAACAAAGCCACCGTGGCTTGAGAGAAAACCCCTTGATTGCTGGTCGCCTCAAAGCTGCTATTCGCCGCCCGGTAAATATCCAAGCCCACCGGCATCATGATGTAGACGGTCAGGATCATGGCCAAGCCGGTGATGATCTGGTTGGGCGGAATCTGTTGAGTGCCGAGGGCGTTGCGGATCAGGGCCAGGACCACCGCGATCTTGACAAAGGAGGTGATCATCGTCAGCAGGATCGGCACGACCGCCAGGGCGATCAACGCGAAAACGATCATCAGCGGCTTGCTGACCGGCTGATCGAACTTGCCTTGGGCCCAAAGCGCGCCGGCGCCGAGGCACAGGACAAAGTAAGCCGCCAATCCCAGCAAGCAGGACCGGCGATGGCGCAACCAAAAGTCTTTAAGCTTTTTCGTCATCATCCTCGTCTTCCGTTTGAGCCGCTCCCAGATCGGCGACGAGGCCGACATGGTGATCGCTGGCTCCCAGCAGGAGGCGACGTCCCTCCACTTCCAACACAAACAGCGATTTCCTCGAATCGAGGGGAATCCGGTCCACCACCCTCAGGTCGGTGCGCCTCGAGCCGCCGCGATGAAGCCCGAGCTTCGGGACGATATAGCGCAAAATCACGATCGCCAGGGCGATGACCACGATCATCGCGAAGATCATCTTCAGGAAGAGCCAGGTAAAATCCACCGAGCCGACGCCCAAGGCCGCGGCCTCCTCGACGGCCCCGAAGGGGCTTGGAAAGGGCGTCGTCGTCGCGGCCAAGATAAGGCTTGAGAAGATCATTCGAAGATCTTGATGATGCGGACGCCGAGCTTTCCGTCGATTTCGACCAGCTCGCCCTTGGCCATCAGCTTGCCATTGGCGACCAAGTCGACGGCCTCATTGGGAAAGCGGTTGAGCTCCAGCACCTGACCCTTTTTGAGCGAAAGGATTTCCTTAATCGAGATGGCTTTCTTGCCGAGAACCGCGACCAACTGCACCGGAACGTCGGCGGTGAGCCCAGCGCCGCGGCGATCGACCTTGCCACCGGCTCCCGGTGCCGGTGGAGAAGCGCCAAAACCGCCCCCCGGAGCCTGAGGCCCCTTTGGCGGCGGCGGAGCC
>JBIOWL010000491.1:0-4282 GCA_044868645.1 Aestuariivirga sp. | reverse complement strand
TCGGGAATTCTTGCCGGCAGCTGGTCCCGCGCTTTCACCGCAATCACCCGCTCCACAAGCGCCTGACGCTTGCCAAGGGCAGCCAGCAACTCATTGTCGATGGCATCAATCTGTTGGCGCAGGGCTTCAAGGTTCAAAGATTGTGTTCTGGTCATGAGCGGGCAATAGCGTTTGCCACTTGTGCCTTCAACTGCGGCATGGAATCCTTTGTGCCAAACTGAGGAGAAGCCAATGGCCATAACGAAGAAGTACACCGCTCATGCGACTTCCGTGGGCGGACGTGGCGGCGGTACCGCTAAGACCGACGACGGCATGCTTGATGTGATCATTGCAGGCCCCAAGGAACTGGGCGGCGACGGCAAGGGTACAAACCCCGACCAGCTTTTCGCCGCTGCATATGGGTCCTGCTACCTAGGCTCCATGAAATACGCCAACAGCCTAGACAAGAAGAGAGCGCCTTGGAATCCCGACAATTCGGTCACGGCCCATGTCAGTTTCGGGCCACGCAGCGACAAGAAGGGTTTCGGCATTGAAGTGAGGCTGGACGTAAAACTGATCGGCATTCCGAAGGCGAAGGCAGCGGCCATTGCCAAGAAAGGACATGTCGTTTGCGCCTACTCGAATGCCTTGCGCAGGAACGTGAAGGTGACGACGAAGATCGTCTGAGCTCTGCTTATTTAGAAACAGAGCGGCGAGCCGACAGAAACGGTCGTGAGGCCGGTGCAGATGGCTCCGACCACTTCGCTGCGGCTGGTCCATGCGGCGGCGGCCGCGGCAATGGGAAGTACGGCGCAGGACAACAAGCAGGTAGCGAAAGCGCGGTTCTCCTGGGACTGCCATTTCTGAATGGCATTCCACTTCTGCTCCTCATCTCCACTGCCGAGATCAGGGCCACTGAAGCCGTTTGCCTCCAGCTTGCCCTGGCGGGCACGATAGACAACGAGGCCCAAGCTTAAGCCGAGCACGCAGGCGAGGAATGTGAACACAAGATACGCAACAGAAACCATGGGGCAAGGCTAGCACCCCATGGTTAACATCTCCTCAAAATGACGAAGGCCGGGTCTTGGACCCAGCCTCCCAATATCAGTCAAATCTCAGTAGTGATGACCGCGGCCGTGGCGGTGCCTGTGGCAATCACGGACCTTGATCCATCTGCCATGCTTCTTGATCTTGATCCAATGGCAATGGCGATGGCTGTGACGGTGGCCATAGCCATAGCCGCCGCCATAGAAGCAATCACCGATACAGAAGGTGATATGGCCATGCTTGTGGCGGGCTTCGGCTGGCGTGGTTGTTCCACCCAGTCCGAGCGCCAGTGTGCCGGCCGCGGCAATTGCAATGAGCGTTTTCTTCAACATGTCAGCATCCTTTCACATATGAATCCGCGACGCCCCGGTGGCGGGTCATACAGAATGCATAGCGCGGAATGAACGCAGGATGAATGGCTATCCAAGAAGGCTCTTAACAAAACCGCCCGCCTTGCCCATGTCGATCTGGCCGGAATATTTTGACTTTAATTCTGCCATTACTTTGCCCATATCCTTTACGGATGATGCGCCAACGGCAGCAATGATGTTCTTGATGACGGCCTTGGTTTCGTCATCCGAGAGTTGCTTGGGCATATAGGATTGGATGATTTCCATTTCCTCGCGCTCGGCCTGGGCAAGCTCGGCGCGGCCGCCCTGCTCGAAGGCGGCAATCGAATCCTGGCGCTGCTTCACCATCTTGGCGAAGAGATCGAGCAAGGCCGAATCCGGCAGCTTCGCGCTTTCGTGTCCTTCTGTACGCGCGCCGATATCCTTGTCCTTGATGGCGGCATTCATCAAGCGGATAGTGGCGAGCTTTCTCTTGTCACCCGCCTTCATGGCGTCCTTCAAGTCGGCGTTCAGTTTATCGCGAAGACTCATTTCCTGATTTCCTTGATCAATGGGCCTGTCGTTTCGACCGTGTTGGTCCACACATAGCCCGCGAATGTGCGGGGTATTTGCGACACCTGTTCCGCCGTGTCCAGTCCTGCCGTGAAGCCATCGGAGCCCAAAGGACCGACCAGAATGACCTCGCTTCCCGCATCACTCATCCGCTTTTGAAACAAATTTGGCCAACCCCAGAGCAACCATGACAGATCGGCCGGAATTGCAACGATCTGGTTATTGCAGGATCGTGGCACATGCCCGCTCCAGCCGAGACCCAAGTAAGTTACCAGGCAGCGCTTCAGAGAGGCACGCGTATAACCTTTGCTTCCCGCAATCAACTTGAGCGCTGTTTCGGTTGGCGGCCCGCCGCCATATACGCCGTAAATGCGGCCCCGGTACTTGGGCGTGGCGGCAATCAATTTCGCCAACGCCTCGCCCTCCACCGCCCGGTTGCTCTTGAAGTTGACCAGAAAGCGGCGATCGGGAAAGGCATCGAAGACCTCTTCCAGTCTCGGCATCAGGCCAACGCCCTTGCCCCGCAATGGGAAGGTCTTGCCGCCATCCGCTGTATAGCCGTAACCCACATCAAGTGTCCGGAGCACGGAGAAGGGTGTTTCCTCCGTAACGCCCTTGCCATTTGTCCTGCAATCGAGTGTCCAGTCATGGAAGACGGCGAGAACGCCATCCGGTGTCAGATGAACATCGAGTTCCACGACATCCGCGCCCGCAGCAAAAGCGGCTTGCATCGAAGGCAGCGTGTTTTCCAGAAAGTTGTGGCTGGGCGCCGCGATCCGGGTGGCCGTGCAAGTGTCATTGGCGAGGTCCTTCCTGTCATAGGTCTGGTGGACTCCGCTATGCGACAAAACCTTGGCCACGCCATTTGGTGGCGGCGTCAAAGTTGAACTGTTCAGGAAGGTAATGACGCCCACAAACCCCGCAAGCGCCAGGGCAGAAACATAACGTTTTTTCATCTCCTGCCGTTGCCCGGGCAATGTGGAAAAATCACGACGGCCAAACTTGACGCGTGCCCCCTCCTCCCCTATCGCAACGCAAATCCCGGAGACTCGAAAAATGGCATCCGCCAGAAAGCCCAAAAAGGCCAAGCCGAAAGCGCGCGCCCAACTCAGCGCCAAGTTCAGTGACTGGGACGCACCGAAAGTCACGGGCCTTCTCGTTCTCGCCGACGGCACGGTGATCGAGGGCCAGGGCTTCGGGGCTGAAGGCGAGGCGGTGGCGGAGGTGTGCTTCAACACCGCCATGACGGGTTATCAGGAAGTGTTGACGGACCCATCCTATGCCGGGCAAATCGTCACTTTCACCTTCCCGCATGTCGGCAATGTCGGCACCAATGATGATGACATCGAAACCACCAACCTTGCCGCCAGTGCCGGGGTGCGCGGCTGCATCGTCAAGGCGCCCGTCACCGAACCCGCGAATTACAGGTCGGCCAAGCATTTCGACAAATGGCTGAAGGCGCGCAACATCATCGGGCTTTCGGGTATCGACACGCGGGCACTCACGGCGCTCATCCGCGAGAAGGGCATGCCCAATGGCGTGATCGCCCATCACTCAACCGGCAAGTTCGATATGGCGAAGCTCAAGAAAATGGCGGCGGAGTGGCCGGGCCTTGTAGGCATGGATCTTGCCAAGGATGTCTCGCTCACCCAGCGCATGGATTGGGACGAGAAGCTGTGGACGTGGAAGGACGGCTATACCCATGGCAAGGGCAGCAAGAAGGTCGTTGCCGTCGACTATGGCCTCAAGCGCAACATCCTGCGCTGTCTCACCTCAGCGGGCTGTGATGTGACCGTTGTTCCCGCAACCGCCAAGGCGGATGACATTCTGGCGATGAACCCCGATGGCGTGTTCCTCTCCAACGGCCCCGGCGATCCGGCGGCGACCGGTGAATATGCCGTGCCCGAAATCAAGAAGCTTGTGGACAGCGGCAAGCCCGTCTTCGGCATCTGCCTCGGCCACCAGATGCTGGCGATTGCGCTTGGCGGCAAGACCATGAAGATGCACCAGGGCCATCACGGCGCCAATCATCCGGTGAAGGACTACACAACGGGCAAGGTGGAGATCGTCTCCATGAACCACGGCTTTGCCGTGGACCGCGCCTCGCTGCCTGAGGGCGTTGAGGAAACACATATCTCGCTGTTCGATGGCTCCAACGCCGGCATTGCGGTGAAAGGCAAGCCGGTGTTCTCGGTGCAGCACCACCCGGAAGCTTCTCCCGGGCCACAGGACTCGCATTATCTGTTCAGGCGGTTTGTGGAGATGATGTGAGGGGGACGTTCCCTCAATTCGCAAAACCAATAAATACTTTTCGGTTTTCGTAGGGCTCGCCGGAAGGATGGTCAGATTCAGCC
>JBIOWL010000490.1:0-3462 GCA_044868645.1 Aestuariivirga sp. | reverse complement strand
ACCAGTCCTCCTTGACCCAGACGGCGGAAAAGAGCGTGCGGAGAAGCTGGACCTTGTTTGGAGCTTCGGCGCTCCAGCCGGATGCGGCGAGAAATTGCTTCATTGCATTGAAGGTCGCCGCGTCGAGAGGACGTTCCGGACCAGCTTTCTCCAGGTAGCCCAAACGCACCAGAAGGTTCCGGGTCAATTCAAGTTCGGACAGCGAGAGTTGCGTGAGACCGGGGAAGCCGGTTTCCGACAGATCTGTTAGTTGCGGCTTGCCCGGTATGATGCCCTGAGCCGCAACGGGATGATGTTGTACCAAGAGCAGCGCGGCGAGGCTTGCCGTAACCGCGCATATCGCGGGGATTTTCATGGTGATACTCCGGTGACTGTAACAAACACACTTCTCATCGTAGATTTCTCAGTGCAATTTTCTCGTGGCAGGCTCCGCGCAATCAAACGGCTAACATCGCGCTCTCTAGTTCTTGAACCTCCCCCAGATTCGAGTGATTTCGGCTTCAACATCGGCAGGAAGAGGCGGCTGAATTGACAACCTGTTCAGCGTCTCACGCGGCGGATAGAGGCCCGGATCAGCAAGCAGTTTCTTGTCGATATAGGGCGTGGAGGCCCAAACCGCGTTCGCAAACTGCAGATAGTTCGTCGATGCGGCCGCGACCTTCGGTTTCAGAAAATAATTGATGAGCCTGTAGGCCTCTTCCTTGTTCTTCGATGCGCCGGGTATCACAAAAAGATCAAACCAGATCTCGCTGCCTTCCTTGGGCACGCTGTAGACAATAGTACCAGTGCCATTCTCCCTGGCCGGATCGCGTGTTGCAAGAATGTCGCCGGAATAGCCGAAGGCAACACAGATTTTGCCCTCGGCCAGATCGTCGGTGTAGGTTTCAACCACACCAACCTTCACATAGGGCTTCACCTTCTGGAGCACGGCTTCGACCGCTTCGAGATCCGTGATGCCGACGTTGTTGAAATCGCCACCCAGGTAACTGACGATCGTAGACATCACATCTGCCGGCTCGTCGATCATGCTAAGTCCACATTCCGACAACTTGGCGGCGTAGCGCGGATCGAGCAGAAGCGCCATGGTGTCGAGCGGTGCATCGGGCAGGATGGCCTGGACCTTCTCCTTGTTGATGCCAAGCCCAACCGTGCCCCACATGTAAGGAACCGAATGCAGGTTATCCGGATCAAGCCGGTCGACGTAGAACAGCGAGGCGGTATCGACGATCAACAAGTTGGGAATCTTGCTGCCGTCAATAACCTCTACTGCCTTGTCCTTCTCCAGCACCTGGCGCAGATCCTGGCCGGTTTGCACCATCACGTCATACTTTGACGACCCCTGAAGCAAAAGCTCTTTGGTTTCAGACGACTCTTCGAATGTCTCATGGACGACACGGATGTTCGTTTCGCGCTCAAAACCGTCGAGCGCCGCAGGGTCAATGTAGTCCGGCCAGTTCAACATGTAGATCGTCTTGCTTGGCGGCTGGCCAGCAAACTTCTCTGCCCGGGTGATGTTGTGCAGCATGTTGCGATTGAGCAGGCCATTGACCTTCATGCCGCTCTTCACCTGGAACTCAACCACGGCAACCATTGTTGCCAGACCGAAGTGCCCGTCTGCCGGTCCTGGCTCATGGCCAAGGACAGCCAAAGCCCGCTGGGCGCGCATCACGTCTTCCGGGCCCACAATCGAATCCTGGCCGTTGGCTTTTCCGGAGGACCATCCTTCCTTCTCCCAAACGGCGGAACAGAGCGTGCGGATGAACTGGCGCTTGCCGGGCGCAGGCCCGTTCCACTGCACAGCAGCAAGAAAGCCCTTCATGGCATCAAGTGTTGCGGCATCCAGGGAACGTTCCGGTCCATCTGTTTCCAGGTGACCCAGACGCACGAGAAGATTCCGGATCAATCCGAGTTCAGACGGGGTAAACTGCATAAGGCTTGCGAAGCGATCCGGCGACACTTCTTCGGCTTGCAGCCTGCCTGGGATCATGCCTTGGGCCACCGCCGGCATAGGCTCTACCAAGAGCAGCGCGGCAAGGCTCGCGGCATATAACGCCGAAAGCTTCATCGTGGCGCTCCGATCACCGTGACAAACAGTTCACTCATGGCAGGCTCCGCGCAATACGGAAGCCGACCGAGCGAGAGGCGCGCGTCTGGTCTTCAAATCCCTTGGGCGCAAGGGCGGAAAGCGTGTGCTGGCTTGACCACGATCCGCCGCGCACGAGGTGCTTGCGGCAATCGCGCTCACTGGGCTTTGTCTTGTAGTTGAAGCCGGGCGTCCAACAATCCGAAACCCATTCCCAGACATTGCCACGCATATCGAAGAGGCCAATGGCGTTGGCCTCAAAGGAACCGGCAGGGGCCGTTTGCGGGAAAGGATCTACGCATCCAGCGCCGGCCGCCGGCACCGCATAGTTGGCCGAGCGGCAGAGCTGTTGGGGGTTTAGCGTCTGAACGCTGCGATTGGCCGTGGCCTCGCCGCCCGCTTCAGCCACGTCCCACTCATATGAGGTGGGCAGCCTGAATTCCTTGCCAGATATTTTCGATAGCCAAGGAAGATACTGCTCCGCAATCATCTGATAGGAGACATTGATGACCGGCCTCGTACTCGCACCCCAGCCAGCATCGGATGGCACTTCGCGGCATGCCCCTGCGGCCACGCACTGTGACCAGTCATCGAAGGTGACTTCGGTGCGGCCGATGGCGAAGGGGACAAGGCCCGGCGCGTCGCTGTCCGTGAACTTGAGATCGGCGCCATTGGTCGGCACGGGTTTTGGAACGATAATCGCCACGAGCTCAGGGCAGGTGTTGCAGTCCCTCCAGACCTGGCCGGGCACAATGGCGGGGGCTTCGGCCGCTTTTGGCAGAATGGTTTGTTGTTCAGGTTGGGGAGATTCCGTGGAAGGTTCTTGGACAGGCTCGGGTTCCGGCTGAGTTGCCAAGGCAACATCCTGCTCTGAAGGCGCCGGGAACTCTGTCCCCGGTGCGGTTTCGGCAGTGGGTTCAGAAGTGGACTGGGTTTCGGCAGCTGCTTGCGGCTGAGGTTCCGGGCTGACCGCCCCCTGCTCCACCGGCGGCGGAGCAGCGGCAAGTTCGGTGGCGGCAGCTTCAGGCTGCTGCTGAGACTGCGACGCAGATGATTCGGCTGTCTCCGGCTGCTGTTCCACAGCTGGTGCCGGGGGTTGGGCAACAGCTGTGCTTGCCGCCGCTTGTTGTTGCGGGGCGGGCTCAGGCACTGCAGTGGGGGCCGGCTGCGGCGATGGCTCGCTCACGCCATATTCGGAACTGTTCAGCACAGGCGAATCCGAATCGTCGCTTTTCGGCAAAGAAGAAGCCTGTGGCGAGGGGGATTGAACGGCGACCGCGGGCTCCTGTGAAGACTGCTGGCCGGCAGGCTGAGGCGGCGAAGAAGCCGCAGTTCTATTCTGCGTTCCCAAATCCTGGGCAAACCAGAAGACACCTGCC
>JBIOWL010000489.1:0-2837 GCA_044868645.1 Aestuariivirga sp. | reverse complement strand
CGCGGGTGCGGTTCTGGCCGAACATGACTCGCTCGGCAAATCCGAATGGCTTGCCATCGCGCAGCTTGATGGTGCGGCGGGAGACGGCAAGGCGAGGCTCGCGGCACCCCTCACCCTGCAACAGATCGAAAAATTCTTTTCCCACCTGATCAGGGAAGAAGACGGCACTTTCTGGGATTCGAAATCATCGAGTGTGAAATCAGGTACGCGAAAAACAATTGGTGCAATTCTCATCGCTGAAAAGCCATCAGCCGCAAGCGATCCGGAAAAAATCGCCGAAAGCATGCTGCAAGGTGTCAGGGAACTTGGCCTCACCGCGCTGCCCTGGAGCGAAGGCGCGCGAGGGCTTCAGTCCCGTGTGCAATTTCTCCATCGCGTCATGCCGGAAGCGGGCTTTCCCGATCTCAGTGATGCAACGCTGTCGTCATCGATGGAAGAATGGCTCAAGCCCTATCTCAGCGGCATGATGCGGAAAAGCGATCTTGCCCGCCTTGACATGCATGCGATCCTGCAAGGCCTGGTGCCCCATGATCTCTTGCGCCGCATGGAAAAGCTCGCGCCATCGCGCATGACAGTGCCGGGCGGCGGCCACTACCGCATCGACTATGAAGGCGACGGCGATCCTGTTCTGCGTGTGCGGTTGCAGGAAATGTTCGGCCTCAAGTCAGCGCCGGAAGTGGCTGATGGCCGCGCCCGTCTCAGGATCGAACTGCTCTCGCCTGCGGGGCGTCCCGTTGCCGTTACGCAATCTCTCGAAACCTTCTGGCGCGATGCCTACCCCGATGTCCGGAAAGACATGCGCGGCCGCTATCCCAAACAGTCCTGGCCTGAAGATCCGCTCACCGCAAAGCCGCTTGCGCCTCGAAAGGTGAGATAGCGTCATTCCATCCAAGCGATGCGAAGCATCGCGCGAGATGGATGAGTATTGAGCGCTACATCACCGCGCCGATATACCACGGCACATATTCATTCTCGCCATAGCCCAGCGCTTCCGATTTTGTTTTCTGCCCCGAAGCCGTCTTGAGAATGAGATCGAAAATCTGCTGGCCTTTTTCTTCCAGCGGCACGCCCTCGATGACGTCGCCGCAATTGATATCCATGTCTTCGATCATGTTGTTGTAGACCACCGAATTGGTGGCAAGCTTGATGGAGGGGCACGGCTTGTTGCCATAGGCAGACCCCCTGCCCGTGGTGAAGCACATGATGTTGGCCCCGCCTGCCACCTGCCCCGTGGCGCCCACCGGGTCATAGCCCGGCGTATCCATGAAGACGAAGCCCTTGGCTGTCACCGGCTCTGCATAGTTGTAGACCGCCTGCAGCGTGGTTGTGCCGCCCTTGGCGGCAGCACCGAGTGATTTTTCAAGGATGGTCGTAAGGCCGCCCAGCTTGTTGCCGGGAGACGGGTTGTTGTTCATCTCCATGTTGTTGCGGCGCGTATAGTCCTCCCACCACTTGATGATGGAGACGAGCTTCTCACCCACCTCCTTCGTGGCCGCACGTCGCGTGAGCAAATGTTCCGCGCCATAGATCTCCGGCGTCTCTGAGAGAATAGCCGTGCCGCCATGCTTCACCAGAATGTCGGCGGCAGCACCCAGTGCTGGATTGGCGGTAATGCCCGAATATCCGTCTGAGCCCCCGCATTGCAGCGCCAGCACAAGATCGGACGCAAGGCACCTCTCGCGCTTCACCTCATTCACCTTGGCGAGCATGTCGCGCACCGTCGCGACGCCCTTCTCCACCGTCTTCCGCGTGCCGCCTGTTTCCTGGATCGTCATGGTGCGGAAGAGATCATTCTCCTCCACTTTGTAGGCTTCCTTGAAGCGTGGGATCTGGAAGCCTTCACAGCCCAGCCCCACCATCATGACGCCACCCATATTGGGGTTTGTGGCATAGCCCCAGGCCGTGCGCTTGAAGGTATCGAAGATGACGCCGCGATAGTCGATGACGCAGCCATTATCTTGCGTCAGCGCAACAACGCCATCGATATTGGGATAGTCGGCGAGTAATCCCTGCCGCTCCACTTCCCTGGCGATATGGGCGGCAACCGTGGCCGAGCAGTTCACGCTCGTCATGATGCCGATATAGTTGCGCGTGCCCACCTTGCCGTTCTTGCGGCGGTAACCCTCAAATGTGGCGCGCTCCTTTTCCGGCAGCAGCGGCTCCTTTTTCGCCGCCTGGGCAAAGGCATAGTCATGGGCCAGTTCGCCCATCACCACATTATGCTCATGCACCCACTCGCCCGGCGGAATGTCCGTTTTGGCAAAGCCGATGATCTGCCCGAACTTGCGGATGGCCTCGCCCTGCTTGATCGCCCTGGCCGCCATCTTGTGGCCGCGCATGATCTTGGCGGCCGTGGCAATGCCCTCCGGCGTCATCTCGCCTTTTTCGATGATGCGGGTTGAAACCACCACATTGTCCTCCGCGTTAAGGCGGATCGTGGATGGCGCGGCGGCGGGGGCTTGCATTGCGGGTGGGCTCGTGGTTTCTGTCCGGTTACAAACTGATATACTAGTTTGTGCCCAAGCAATGGGCAAGTGTAACCAGGTGGAGAAATGCAGAAAATGAAGAAACGGACGTTCAAGGCTCCTTCGGGCGCAAGTCTCACTTTTACCGAACTGGGCTTTGGTTCGGCGCCCCTGGGCAACCTCTATCGCGCCGTTTCTATCAAGGATGCCGAGGCAACCCTCGATGCCGCCTGGAAGGCGGGGCTGCGCTATTATGACACCGCCCCTCTCTATGGCCTTGGGCTTTCGGAAACACGTCTCAACCGTTTCCTCAAGGGCAAGAAGCGGAAGGACTATGTGCTCTCCACCAAGGTGGGCCGCCTTCTGCAGGTC
>JBIOWL010000488.1:0-2650 GCA_044868645.1 Aestuariivirga sp. | reverse complement strand
ACGCGGCCACCCAGTTCAGTTGTGGCCTCGGCCAGATGCACTTCGTGTCCGGCCCGCGCGCAGGTGAGTGCTGCTTCGAGGCCCGCAGGACCCGCGCCCACGATCAGAACTTTCTTTGCGTCTTTTGCCCTTACGATCCGTTCGGGGTGCCAACCGCGCCGCCATTCCTCGCCCATGGTGGGGTTCTGGGTGCAGCGCAAATTGGTCATGGTGAAGTCGGAAGTGACACACATGTTGCAGCCGATGCATTCACGGATGTCTTCGGGCCGCCCTTCCTCGATTTTCTTCGGCAGGAAGGGATCGGCGATGGAGGGGCGTGCCGCGCCGATGAAGTCGAGTACGCCGCCCTTCACCAGCGAAACCATCTTGTCGGGCGAGGTGTAGCGGCCGACGCCGACCACGGGCTTTGTGGTCAGGGATTTCACAAAGCGGGTGTAGTCCTCCTGGAAACCTTCCTTGGCAAAGCGCGAGGTCTGGCTGTCATTGGCCCAGGCGGAGATGTTGACGTCCCAAAGATCGGGAAGCTCTGCCAGCATGGCGATGACGTCCCTTCCTTCGCCTGCACTGGTGATGCCATCGTCACCCAGCAGCTGATCGACGGCAAAACGTACCGCCACGCCACAGGTGGCGCCTACGGCCTCTTTGGTATCCTCAATCAGTTCTCGGAGAAGCCGCGCCCGGTTCTCAAGGCTGCCGCCATATTCATCGCTGCGGTCATTCATGCGCCGCGAGAGGAAATGCATGGGGATGCCAAGCTCGTGGGCGGCATAGACATAGACGATGTCGAAGCCGGCGTGCTTGGCCCTCCGCGCTGCATCGCGGTGCCATTGCCGCAAATTCCGGATATCCTCCTTATCCATGCGCCTTGCCTGCACGGGATCAAGCGCCGTAACAGGCCGGTGCGAGGGACCAAGCGGCACTTCACGTGTGCCACGATTTGCCGCCGATGGCCCGTGATGCATGATTTCGATGGCAGCGAGCGAGCCGTGTGCATGCACGGCCTCCGCCATCAACGCCAATGCCGGAATATCATCATCGCTCCAAAGCCTTCCCTCGTGATAGGGCTCGCAATCGCCACTGGGATGGATTTCAACTTCTTCAGTGGTGACGACGGCCCAGCCGCCCTCGGCTTTCACGCCGCGCAATTCGGCCAGCGCCTGCGGCTGCGTCCAGCCCATGTCGTTGCAATGAGCGACCTGGAAGAAGCGGTTCCTGGCCGTGACCGGGCCAATCTTCACAGGTTCAAAAAGAATATCGTAACGGGGGTCGCGGGACATGAAAAGGCTCAGGCGGTTTTCGCGGTGAAGAAATCCACATAGTGGTCGAGCAGGCGCTGCACTGTCCGCGAGCGGTTGGCATAGGAGCGGTCGAGGTGGACCTTCACCTCTTTCAGCACGGGAAAGCCTTCCTTCTCGAGATAGGCGCGCTCGCCCGGCACCATGCTGCCTTCCACAAGCACGCCCACGCCAAGCCCCGAGGTGATGGCCATGTGCTGGGCCGACACACTGCGGCAGACCACGGCATTGCGATAGCCGCGCCCTTGCGCGTTGAGATGCTTGATGAGCGGCGCTTCATCCTCGTTCCTGACATCCCAGACGATGAGCGGCAAAGGATCGGCCTTCCACAGTTCTCCCTTCTCCGGACCTACAACCACCACCCGGTCGGTGAAGACGACAGGGCCTCTGGTTGGCGCATTGCCTTCGGTGAGGAAGGCAAAGTCGACAGAGCCATCTGCCACACGGCGCGACAGGCCCAGGCTGTCATCGATGACGATATTGATGGCGGCATCTGGAAAGATCTTGGCGAATTCGGTGAGCACCTGACGCAGGATGCGGTTCACATAGGCGTCGGCCACGCCGACGACGAAAGTGCCGGCGAAGTTCGCACGCTTGAAGGTCTGGAGAACATCGGTCTGGGCTTCCGTGATGGTGCGGGCATGGGGGATCAGGGCCTTGCCGAACTGTGTGACATCCACATGGGTTGCCGAACGCTCGAACAGGGGGTGGCCCAGCATGTCCTCAAGGCGCTTCACCTGCTGGCTCACGGCGGATTGGGTGCGGTTCACCTGCTGGGCGGCCAGCGTGAAGCTCTTGGAATCGCAGATCGCCAGGAAGGTCCGGTAGAGTTCTATGTCCATTAGCGTTCCTTATGATGCCTATTTGACCTATTTGTTGGACGAAAGCCACGGGCCTTGGCATCTGGCGCCTTCTTCAAGGGGCGACTAACGCAAAGGAGGCAGACATGCTCGACATCTTGATGCGACGTGCCAGCCAGCGTCCAAACTTGGATAAGCGCTGGCAGGTCCGGTCCGGACCTATCTTTTAAGCCCAGCAAGGTTGGGGCCGGAAACCGCCCTGACACCGTCACGGAACTGACGATCTGACCACTTATCCGGCCTGCGAGCCGGGTGAGCGGCAAGAAACACAACCCAACTTTCAACAGCAATCCGCCAGCAAACGCTTGCGCGGACATGGAGAGACTTATGCTCAAGAAACTCGAAAAGACCGAAATCCAGGCTCCCGATTTTTCCGCCATCAAGCAGAAGCAGCAGGCGACCTGGGCATCGGGAAACTATGCCGTGGTCGGCACCACTTTGCAGATCGCCGGCGAACGGCTTGTCGAAGCCGTCGACATCCGTTCGGGTGAAAAG
>JBIOWL010000487.1:0-2469 GCA_044868645.1 Aestuariivirga sp. | reverse complement strand
GTGGACCCCGGTGGATTTGCCGAAGTGATCCGCGTGCCCGCAGAGCTAGTGCCGCACACGGTGCATGCGGTTCCCGATCATGTGCCAGCCCTGCGCGCTACTTTCATGGAGCCACTGGCCTGCTGCCTTCGGGCGCTGGAGCGCGCGCCAGTGCGGAAGGGAGATACGGTGCTTGTGGTGGGAGTTGGTGCCATCGGCATGTTGTTCCTGCCGCTTGTCCTCGGTGCCGGTGCAACTGTTGTTGCCGTGGATGTGAAAGCTGATCGCCTCAATATGGCGCGGGATTGGGGTGCGCAGGAAACACTTGCAGCAGGGAAAGACGATGTTGCGGCTGTCACGAAGAAAAGATCGGGCGGGCGCGGCGCCGATGTCGTGATCCTGACGGCGACAAATCCAGCAACGCTTGGTTTGGCACTCGAAAGTGTCCGTGACGGTGGAACGATCATTCCTTTCGGCGTCAAGCCCGGAAGCATCCTGCCCTTTGATTTCTGGCAGATTTACCGGCGTGAGATCAGCTTGGTTACGAGCTATTCCGCAACGCCCGCCGGGCTTGCGCAGGCCATGAAGCTTTTGTCCGGCGCGGGATTCGAATTCGAGAAGACCATCAGCGAAGTTGTGCCGCTGGGCCAAGCGCCGCAGGCCTTCGAGAAACTCCATGCGGCCAAGGTGGCCAAGATCATTGTGAGTGCCGGCTAGGATCTCTTGTACCCGCTTGCAGGGCAACGATGCCGGCGAAGGCAATCAATGCCATTCCAACGAAAGTCGACAGGCGCGGCACCTCACCGAAGATCACGAAGCCAAAGACCACAGCCCAGATCATCCCTGTATATTCGAAGGGGGCGACGATGGCCGCCGTTCCCACACGATAGGCATGGACGAGAAACACCGCACCGAAGGCAGCGATGATTCCACAAAGCCCCATCAACCCCGTGTCGCGCCAGGACGGCACGGCCCATTGGCGCACCAGAAAATCAAGGCTGGGATGGCCAGGCGGCTGCACATCAATGAGCGTGACGGCGGTGGCAAAAGCCATGGCGAGCAGCCAGTAAACGACATTGCCGTAGAAGGCCATCACGGTGGAAGAGACATTGGCCCCGTGCTTTCGCGCCAGAATCATGGCGTAGGAATAGGTCGCGGCGCTCACCAGCGAGAGAAGCGCGGCGGGCTCAAAAAGGCCCGTCCCGGGCCTCAGAATGATGAAGACGCCGGCAAGGCCAAGGGCCACCGCCACCCAGGCCTTCCAGCCGACATGTTCACCGAGCAGCGGCCCGGACATGAGCGTGACGAACACCGGTACCATGAAATAGAGAGCCACGGCTTCTGCCAGTGGAAGGGCCGGAAAGGCCATGAAATAGGTGGTGTAGGCACAGAGCAGGATGGCCCCGCGCACAACAAGGAGCGGCCATTTCGGCGTATTCAACTGGGCTATGCCGCCACCCCAATAAAGCATGGCAACCAGGATGGGGAAGGAGACGATGGCGCGGAGGACAATGGCAAGTGTCACTGCATGATCGCCGCTGATAAATTTGATAACCGTGTCCTGCGCCGAAAAGACCAGCGCACCCGCGCAGAGCGAGGCGATGCCGATCAGGTTGTTGCGGCTGGAGGCAGGAAACATGAAAGTTGATTGATATGTGCCCGAAATCCCAACTGCAATGCGTGGCGCGCTCACCTGCCCCACGCTGTATTCAACCAGCGCTCGACGATCATTGTCCTCTCTGATAGGCGTTCGCCATGAGCATGCTAGAGCCAGTCCACAAAGTCCTTCAGGCCACGGACCATGACGCCATTGCCCTCGTTCCCGGCGCAAATTTCCTACGTGTCTTCGGCAAGGATTTTCACCAGATGGAGCGGCCACTGGTGGTGATCGTGCCGAAGTCGGGTGCTCCCGTGGCGGTCGTTCCTAATCTCGAACTGGGTTCTTTCGCACCGATCGGCTTTCCGGGAGAGGTTTTCGATTGGCGGGATGAAGATGGCTATATGGGGGCGTTCAAGGCGGCTGGCGCTGCCTTGCCGCAGTTGGCGAAGGGCGCGCGGGTTGGTGTTGAGGGCCAGCGGATGCGAGTGTTTGATCTGCTGGCGCTGCAAGAGGTTTTGCCGGGAGTTGAGTTTGTCGATGCCCATGCGGCGATTTCGGCGATCCGACTGCGCAAGACGCCTGAGGAAATTGCTGCACTGCGCGAGGCCATCAAACGGTCGGAAGCGGCACTTGAGGCTACGATCAGGCAGGTCAAGATCGGCATGACGGAGAAGGAAGTCGAAGCCATCCTTCTCAGCGAGTTGTTCCGGGCTGGATGTGACGGGCTTTCCTTCGATCCCATCGTGGCGGCGGGCGACAATGCTGCAAAACCCCATGCCTCGGCGCGAGCCGATTACCGGATCAAAGCAGGCGATGCCCTGCTCTTCGACTTCGGGGGGCGCTACAATCATTTCAGTGCCGATATCACGCGCACCTTCTTTGTGGGACAC
>JBIOWL010000486.1:0-3985 GCA_044868645.1 Aestuariivirga sp. | reverse complement strand
AAGCTTGCGCAGATTGCTGACGCGAAGGGCCGCTTCCATGGCGCAAAGGGCGCCAAAGGAGTGACCAAGCAGCGATGCTCCTGATCCGGCAGCTGCAGTCACTGCCGCCACATCCTCGAATTCTCGCTCAAGTTCATAGACGCTGGCATCGCCGCTCTGGCCGCGGCCCCGGCGGTCCATGGCCAGCACTGTGAAGTGACCGGCCAAT
Source organism: Aestuariivirga sp. (assembly GCA_044868645.1). Lineage (GTDB taxonomy): Bacteria > Pseudomonadota > Alphaproteobacteria > Rhizobiales > Aestuariivirgaceae > Aestuariivirga. The sequence continues at coordinate 3,777 of JBIOWL010000486.1, read as the reverse complement.
CCAGGCATCACCTTCGCCCAGCGGTTGTGATCGGCGGTTGTGCCATGGACGAGGACAAGCGGCTGTCCGGTGCCAGTCAGCTCATAGGCGATGCGTGTTCCATCTCCAGAGACGACAGTCCTCATTAAGTCCTCGTCACAATTTGTATGCCGCGCGCTGTTTATCAGGAAGATCAATTTATGCCTGAAGGGGCACGCGCCTCAGGGTTTCAGCTTTTCGGCACCGCAACTTCCGTGGCCCGGCCATTATCCCATGAACCGCGCCACACCCGGTCCTTGCCGATGGTGTAGACGGCAGGCGCATCGTAGCCGGCGATCACCGCGGTCAAGACATTCTGCACCAGGTTGGCAACAGCGGTATCCACCTTGCCATTGCTCCACGTCCAGGTGATCTTGAGATTGCCGCTCTCCATCGTGGTTTCGGCAGTGCCATAGTAGTAGTTGCCGTTGGGATTCCGCCCGCGCACATTGAACTTGCCGACAAGCGCATCGACCGTGAGTTTTCGCGCGGTCTCGCCCGCAGCAGCCGTAATCGCTCCAGGTCCGAAGGCCGCATCCGCTGTCAGTGTCACCGTGATCTCAGGCGAAGCTGAAGGATCGAGAGGCTTGATCACCAAGGGTCCTGCCACGCCCAATTTCGCAAGATCAGCCGCAGGCACATCAAGGATGTCGAGATTGTTGCCATCGATGACCATCAGCGAAGCGAGAGCAGGGGTGCCATTGAGCGTGAGATTGGCCGCCGCCCGCTTTGCCGTGGCCGAGCCGATGTCCAGCTTGGTTGCAAGTGCAGCTTCTGAGTCCCTCACGCGAATATCGAAGCGACCCTGTCCATTGTCGGCATAGGCGAGCCAATGCTTCACTCCGCCAAGGCCTTGCACCGGCGGCAAAGCTATCGCGATATAGTTCCCTCCGCTCCCACTTTGTGAAACACCCGCCGTCCAGTTAAGCGGCGTGCGTGGGGTTGGCGCGGGGACCTCGAATTCGCGCTGCAGCCCTGCATCCATGCATTCATTGAGCCTGCTGATAATGTCGCGCGAACCTTTGAGGCTGTGGTGGCTGCGCCCCTGCGAGAACTCCACCTCAACCGTGCTGGCCTTCGCCAACTGGTCGATAAAACCATTGGCGAGATAGATCGTCACATATTTCTGTCCGGGATAGGCCGTTGAGTCATAGATCTCCACATTGGAGAAATCATAGCCATCGCGCCCGTTGATCCACACCTTGCCAGCGACCACCGTCTGGTTCGGGCGGATGAGATCATTGATGCCATGAACGAAAATGAAATCGCTGCCCGAGATGGCGCGGCCGATGGAAAGACGGTGGCCAGCCTCCACATCGTTCTTCTCCGCAAGGCAGGTATCGAAATAGATGCCGAGATATTGCTGCATCAGCAGCCAGCTGGGAGCTTTGTAATAGTCATAGGTCGTGATGGATTGCGCCGCAGCAAAATTTGGCAACAAGGAAAGTGCAATTGCGCAGAACAATTTCCGCATGATGCTCACCACAGCCCCCCGGCTCCCACGATCTAAGTGCAAATCCGCAATCTCGTAAAGTCTCGTTCCTTTAATTTGCATTGGCGCATGGGAACCCGCGGGACTAAGAAAGAGTTATATCCCGTGATTCATCCACCAACAGCATTTCGCCAAAATTGCAGGTTACAGTCAGGCCGAAGCGGCGAGCAAAGAGGAACGAATGCCAGTCCTGGAGAGGAAAATCGCGGTGGCGTTCTTCGCCACGTTCCTTTTTGCCGCCGCTTCACCAGCCGCCCACGCCGACAACAACATGGTAATGGCCATGGCCGGAAAGATGCGCGAGCAGGGCATGGTAAGCTGGCGCAATGGTGATTTCCTCAGCGCCTACGGCAACTGCTTCGGTGCACGCCAGATGTTGCAGCGCCTCAAAGGTGCCCCCGAAGATGCCGTCGCCCGCGGCACCGGCTATGCCGAACTATGTATGAGCCTTGCCCTCCACCAGATGAACGTCAGGAGCAAGAACCACAGCCCCTGCAGGCTGCTCATCGCAGCCCAGAAGAATTTCAAGCTAGCGGATGAAGTCCGCAAGACCAAGGGGATGACCGCCGATGACGGCGGCTATCTCGCCGAACTGATCAAGGACAGGGGCTGCCGCGCCCAAGCCAAGTCACCTTGAATTCCATATCTCCCTGAAACACCCTGAAGTGGACTGATAGGAATTCCGGAAACCGGAGATTCCGGCCGGACCGCTTTCGCCCTAACAGACCGGCAGGAGAAGTGCCTTGCCCTGCCAATTGTCCGTCAATGTCAATGCCATCGCCTATTTGCGTAACCGCCGCGATCTGCCCTGGCCGTCGGTTGAAGGCTTGAGCGAAATTGCCCTTGAGGCCGGCGCCCACGGCATCACCGTCCACCCCCGCCCGGACGAGCGCCACATCCGCAGGAGCGACGTCACGGCCTTGCGCAAGATGCTGCGCACCCGCTGGCCAGCCCGCGAATTCAACATCGAAGGCTATCCCGATGAGCGCTTCCTGAAGCTTGTTGAAGAGGAAAAGCCCGACCAGGTAACCTTGGTGCCGGATGATCCCGGCCAATCCACATCCGATCATGGCTGGAATTTTTCGAAGAATGGAAAATCCCTGAGCGGCATTGTCAATCGCCTGCACGCCTCGGGTTTTCGCGTTTCCGTCTTCATTGATCCCAATCCCGATGCACCCGGCATGGCTAAGGCCTGCGGCGCCGACCGCGTGGAAATCTATACAGGTCCCTATGGCGGTGCACACGATGAGCAGACAATGGCCCGCGAATTCGAGAAGGTGGTGGCAACGGCCAAGGCCGCCGCAAGTGTCGGCATCGGTCTCAATGCCGGCCATGACCTGACGCGCGAAAATCTGCCGCGCCTCGTCGCCGCGCTGCCCAATCTTCTTGAAGTTTCGATTGGCCATGCCATCACTGCCGATGCCTTGGTCTTCGGAATGTCGCAAACTGTGCATCTTTTCCGGCAATCTCTCGCGTCCGGAAAATAAGAGCGGGGGCTCACGCCGGCATGGCACGCACAAAACCACCCCGGGCGAGCAGGGGAAATCGCCTGCGAAGCGGAATCTGCGTCCGATTCACTGACAGAATCAAAGCGCTACAACGATTCATCGGCGGTCAATTGACCGCTGGCTGTTGTTGGCGGCGAGCATAAATGAGTCGCCGTTAAGGTTAATGGATTCTTAACTGCGCATTGCTCCGCGTACGTCACATTTGTGCCGCATTGTCGACCATTTCTTAACGCTAAAGGGACGGCCATCCTTTTTGTAAGCTTCGCGGGGTCAATGCGAAGCCGAGAGTGTGCGGCATGGCTCAGTCAGTTCGTCGTCCTGTTTCTCAGGTAGAGGATTTCAAGGCGCGTTTTGGTGTGGTTCAGGGTCAACGCGGAATGGATCCGCGCTTGCCTGACTTCTCCGGTAATCCCCCACAAGGCAGCGGTTTCAGCAGCCGCCAGATGATCGCGGCGATAGCCCTTGCCATGGTCGCCGGCATGAGCGGGGCAGGTGTCTTCTGGTTTGCCCAGGATTAGGGAACGCAGAATAGAACTGCGGCCCAAACTGCTGCTTCTTCGCCGCCCGAACCCACCGCCCAGCAATCTTCACAGGAACCCGCGGTCGCCGTTCAATCCCCCTCACAACAGGCTTCCTCTTTGCCGAAAAGTGACGATGCGGATTCGCCTGTGCTGAACAGTTCTGAGTATGGTGCAAGTGAGCCATCTTCACCGCCGCCGGTCCCCACTGCAGTGCCGGAGCCCGTCCCGCAACAACAAG
>JBIOWL010000485.1:0-4970 GCA_044868645.1 Aestuariivirga sp. | reverse complement strand
CTGGAGAATCCGAAGCCGCTGCCGTCGTCGATATCAGACGATGTGCTTTCCAAGATCAAGCCCAAGCTGGCGCCTGCCGAGTGAGCCGGAGAAGACATATGAAGAAACTTGCATCACTGGCATTTGCCGCGCTGACGCTCTTTGCAGTACCCAGCTTTTCTGAGGAGGGGCAGAAACCGGCAAAGGGCATCAGCTTCTCCTTCGAAGGGCCGTTCGGCACTTTCAATCGCCTGCAGCTGCAACACGGCTACAAGGTCTACAAGGAAGTGTGCGCCAATTGCCATTCCATGCGCTTCATCACTTTCCGCAATCTGGCGGAAGCGGATATTTTTAGCGAGGAGGAAGTAAAGGCGCTGGCAGCGACCTTTACGGTGAAGGACGGACCGGACTCGAGCGGCGAGATGTTTGACCGCCCCGGCCTTCCGTCCGATACGTTCCCCTCGCCATTCGCCAATGATGAGGCGGCAAAGAATGCCAATGGCGGGGCTGTCCCGCCCGATCTATCGCTGATCACCAAGGCGCGGGCCGGCTGGTATGGCACCTTCAATCAGCTCGTTAATGGCATCGGCGGGCCACAGTATGTTTATTCAATCCTGACCGGCTTTGAAGAGCCGCCGGCGGAACTTGTGGCAGAGCAGCCGGAAGGCAAGCACTACAATCCCTATTTCACATCAGGCCATTGGATCGGCATGGCCCCGCCACTGGCTGCGGGTCAGGTGAAGTATGACGACAGGCCGGATGACTATCAGGCGACCGTTGATGAAATGGCAACCGATGTCGCCGCCTTCCTTGCCTGGACAGCCGAGCCCAAAATGGAAGAGCGCAAAGAAATGGGCTTCATGGTGATGGTCTATCTCGCCGTACTCACCGTCTTGCTCTATCTCGTGAAGAAGCGGATCTGGGCTGACCAGCATTGATATCCACTTGAACAGCGGAAAGGGGGCTTGTTGAAGGCCCCCTTTTTCGTTCTATTCCAGACATGGCGAAATCGGTTCTCGGCATCATTGGCGGTTCTGGTGTCTATGACGTGCCCATGGACAATGCGCGCTGGGAGCGCATCGAGAGCCCATGGGGCGAAGCATCCGATGAAGTGAGAAGGGGAGAAATTTCCGGCCTTCCCGTGGTGTTCCTGCCGCGCCATGGGCGAGGACATGTCTATTCGCCCTCCACCATCAACTACCGCGCCAACATCGATGCATTGAAACGGGCAGGCGTGACGGATGTGGTCTCCCTTTCGGCGGTTGGCTCGCTGCGTGAGAATTTGCCGCCCGGCACCTTTGTCGTAGTGGACCAGTTCATCGACCGCACCCACAAGCGCGAGAGCAGTTTTTTCGGAACAGGTCTCGTGGCCCATGTCGCCTTTGCCCATCCGATTTCACCCAACCTTGCAAGCCTCGCGTATAACACTCTGAAATCCTGCGGAATTCCGTATGCAGAGGGTGGCACTTACGTGGTGATGGAGGGCCCGCAATTTTCGACATTGGCGGAGTCCAATGCGCACCGCTCCTGGGGAGCATCCGTGATCGGCATGACCAACATGCCGGAAGCCAAGCTCGCCCGTGAGGCGGAACTCTGCTATGCTACCGTCGCCATGGTCACGGATTTCGATGCCTGGCACCCTGATCATGATGCAGTCGATGTGACCCAAGTCATCGCTACCATGAAGGGTAACAGCGAAAAGGCACGGCAGTTCATTGTTGCGTTGGCGAAGGCCTTTCCAAGGGAGCATCCGCCATGTCCCATTGGGTCTGATAGAGCACTTGACGGGGCCCTTATGACCACACCGGAAAAACGCGATCCAACGCTGCTTGCCAAACTAGATGCTGTAGCGGGCCGTGTGTTGCGGAAGTCGGGCTAGTTTTTACGCGCCAACTTGGTGCGGTTGCCGAAAACCAGCTTGACGAAGGGGTGTTTCAAAAGCCGTTTTTGTTCCGCCGCGTCGAAAGCGGCGTGTTTCTTCTGGCAGTCGGCACGCATTGTGGCGAAGAGTTTGTTCGCCTGCTTATCCAGCGCCGTGCAGGAAGGGCTGCTCAGGCTTGCAATCCTGGCTTCGAGGCTGCGGGCGCAGCCCAGCCAAATGCTGCGGTGTGTTTCCTCGTGCACCTTGAGGAATGACTTGAACCGGTTCCACTGCGCCTTGGTGGAGCCATTGAGCGCGCCCTCCTTCGACAGGCGCGGCAAATTTATTACGAAATCAATCTTCACCTTGTAGCCATCGATGCGGCAGCTCTTACCCAGCATCAGGCGGCCCGACTGGCTGGTGGTGGCGAGCGTCGAAGCATAGGCGTTGACGCCGTTCACATCGGGCCCGCGGCGCACCATGGCCAAGTATATATCGCCGGGTGTGTCACCGCTGACGGAGTAGTACTTGTATTTGGTGGATTGGGTGGGTTCGGCCACTACTTGCGATGGGAAGACGACCAGCGATGCAAGCAAGGCGAACGTGATTCTCATTCTGAACCCCCCTAGACGACTCAAGCCTAGCCAAGGACTTCGAGAACGGCAAGCAGGTTGCTGCGGCGGCAATTGGCAAGCCTTGCCCTACGTGTTAGGGCACGGCCATGCGCCAGGTCGGCACCGTCAAATTCTTCAACCGGGACAAGGGTTTTGGCTTCATTGCGCCAGCCAGTGGGGGCAAGGACATCTTTGTCCACGTTTCAACGGTGCAGAAGGCTGGCGTGCCCTATCTCGAGGAAGGCATGGAGATTTCCTTCGAGGTGGTGGACGACCCGCGCGGGCGGGGCCAGCAAGCCAACAATCTGCAATTGCTCTGAGATTATCCCATGTTCCGCCTGTTCATGGTGATTGCCCTTTTGACGGTGTGCGTTTGGCCGGCCTTGGCGCGGGGCAATAAGGCAGGGGTTTTCGACTACTATGTGCTGTCGTTGTCTTGGTCGCCAAGCTTCTGTGGCACACCGGCTGGCAAGGACAACCCCACGCAATGCGAGCCGGGGAAGCGCTTTGCCTTTGTGGTGCATGGCCTCTGGCCGCAATTCAAGGAGGGCTGGCCGGAATTCTGTGCGACGGGCGAGTCCTTCGTGCCGGAGCAGCAGATCGATGCCATGATGGACATCATGCCATCCCGGAAACTCATCATCCATGAATGGCGGAAGCATGGAAGCTGCAGCGGGCTTTTGCAGGCGGACTATTTTGGGGCAATCCGGGGTCTTCGCGAAAGGCTTCGCATCCCAGCGCGCTATCTGTCGCCCGGCGCGAAAATCCGCACCACACCACAGCAACTCGTCAGAGATTTTGTGCTAAGCAATAAGAGCCTGACAAGCGAAATGATATCCGTGCAATGCGGCAATGCACGCGACACAGCCCGGCTCTCTGAGCTCAGGATTTGCCTTGACCGGAAAGGTGAGTTCGCGCCATGCGGACGCAATGAAGCAAGACAGTGCCGGGCAAGACAGCTCATCATGCCGGAGGTGCGATAGATGAAGCGCGCGCTCATCGTCCAGCACATGAACCATGACCATGCCGGCCGCTTCCTCGACTGGTTTGCGGAAGACGGCATCGTACCAACGTCGCTCCGATTGTTTGAAGGCGCAGCCATTCCATCGCTGGCGGGCTACGATCTGATGTTCGTGCTGGGCGGTGCGCAAAACACTTGGCAGGAAGATGAGCATGGGTGGCTCATGGCGGAAAAGGCCATGATCCGCGAATGGGTGTGGGACAGGGGCAAGCCCTATTTCGGGGTCTGCCTCGGCCATCAATTGCTGGCAACGGCATTGGGCGGAGAGGTGGGGCCTGCCGCGCAACGCGAGATCGGCGTCTTCGAAGTTGGCCTCACCGATGATGGAAAATCGCACGGCAATTTAGCTGGCCTTCCCGCTTCCATGAAGGTGATGCAGTGGCATGAGGCGGAAGTGAAGCGAGCTCCGCAAGGCTCGCAGGTGCTGGCATCATCCGCCACGACGGCCGTGCAGGCGCTGGCGATTGATGACCATGCGCTTTCCACACAGTTTCACTGTGAGTTCACGCCGCAGACGGTGGAAGGCTGGTCATCGCTGCCGAGTTACATTGCCTCGCTGGAAAGAGAAAAAGGCGCGGGCGCCTACCCGGTGCTGAAGCAAGAGTGTTACCCCCTCATGCCCGTTATGGCGCAACAAACGCGGCAGATCTGGGACAATTTCAAGAAGAACTCCGGTCTTATTTCCTGAAGAGGAAGACTTCGCCGGAACTTTCCTCGGTATCGAGCCAGAACAGTTTCAAGTCAGGGAATTCGGCTTCGATGATTTCGCGGCCCGTGCCGATTTCGCAAATGAGCACGCCTCCATCATTCAGATGTGAAGGCGTTTCCTTCAGGATGCGGCGCACGATGCCGAGCCCGTCATCGCCGCCGAGATGAGCAATCACCGGCTCCTTCTTGTATTCGGGTGGAAAGGCCTTCACTTCAGCCGCTGCCACATAGGGCGGATTGGCGAGGATTAGATCATATTTCTTTCCGGCAACGGGGGCGAAGAGATCGCCCTTGTGAAGCGCGATATGCTCTGCAAGATCATGGTTCGTCACGTTGATTCTCGCGACGGAAAGAGCGTCGTGCGATAGGTCCGTGGCGTCAATGCTTGCGTTAGGCAAGAGGTTGGCTGCGAGAATGGCCAGACAGCCTGAGCCGGTGCAGAGGTCCAAGACGGTGTCGATCCTTGCTGTGTCGGTGATGGCCTCGCCCTTTTCGTCCTGAAGGCCGCGCACCAGCAGTTCGCCGATATAGGAGCGGGGCACAATCACCCGTTCATCAACATAGAACGGGATGCCGTGCATGTAGGTTTTCTTCAGTAGGTAGGCGGCGGGCTTGCGCGTTTTCACACGGGCATCGATCAGCTTCTGCAGTCTTTCGCGTTCTGCCTTTGTGAGGCGCGCATCAAGCCAAGGGTTGATGTCGTCGACTGGGAGCGAAAGGCTTTCCAGAATGATGAAGGCCGCTTCGTCGAGCGCAGTCGTAGCGCCATGGCCGTGTACGAGATTGG
>JBIOWL010000484.1:0-5062 GCA_044868645.1 Aestuariivirga sp. | reverse complement strand
CGCTTCGTGCCGAACAGGCATCGCATAAAGCCCTTGCATTTGGGCGCGGAAGAAGAAGCAAGAACCTTGTCCTTCTGCTTCTTGGCAAGCGCCAGCTTGCGGGCTTCTTCGGCCTTTTTCTTCTTCTCTAGGGCGAGCTTCTTTTTCTTCTTGAGCAGAAGCTCTTCCTCCTGCGGCGTGGCCGCCTGCACTGCGGGCGGAGCCACAATGACAGTCGTGAATGCGGCAACAAGCAGGGCCGCAGTGAATTTGCGCATGATTTTCCCAGTCCTCAAATTTTGCCCCATCTGGCTGGATAGCCAAATGGACACGATTCCTCAATATTGTTAAGACTTCGCTTCCGGCAGGTTCAAGCGAATATGAAGCTCCCGGAGCTGCTTGGCCGTCACGTCTGACGGCGCGCCCATCAGCAGGTCCTGGGCCTGCTGGTTCATGGGGAACAGCACCACTTCCCGGATATTCGGCTCATCGCAAAGCAGCATGACAATGCGGTCAACACCCGGTGCAATGCCGCCATGAGGCGGCGCGCCATACTGGAAGGCCCGGTACATGCCGCCGAACTTCTCAAGGATCACATCTTCCGGATAGCCCGCGATTTCAAAGGCCTTCTTCATAATATCGGGGCGATGGTTACGGATGGCGCCCGATGACAGCTCCACGCCATTGCAGACAATGTCGTATTGATAGGCGTTGATAGTGAGCGGATCCTTCGACTCCAACGCTTCGAGACCACCCTGCGGCATTGAGAAGGGATTGTGCGAGAAATCGATCTTCTTTTCTTCCTCGTTCCATTCATACATCGGGAAATCGACAATCCAGCAGAACTCGAACTTGCCTTTGTCGACGAGGTTCATCTCCTCGGCAGCGCGTGTTCTGGCTTCGCCTGTAAATTTGTAGAATTTGGATGGAACGCCGGCGACGAAGAACGCCGCATCGCCGACGCTAAGCCCAAGCTGATCCTTGATGGCCGTGGTGCGTTCGGGCCCAATGTTCTTGGCAATGGGCCCTGCCCCACCGTCTTCGCCCTCGCGCCAGAACACATAGCCAAGACCAGGTTGGCCCTGCTGTTGCGCCCAACTGTTCATACGGTCACAGAAGGCTCGTGAGCCGCCGCCCTTCACAGGGATAGCCCAAACCTCCACTTTCGGATCAGCAGCAATCATGCCTGCAAAGACTTTGAAGCCAGAGCCTGCGAAATGTTCTGTCACGGATTGCATCTTGATGGGATTGCGCAGGTCCGGCTTGTCGGTGCCATACCAGCGGATGGAATCCTTATAGGCGATATGCGGGAACTTCTGCGTGACGGGACGATCACCGCCAAACTCTTCAAATACGCCGCGCAGCACCGGCTCCACCGCTGCGAACACGTCTTCCTGCGTCACAAAACTCATCTCGATGTCGAGCTGGTAGAACTCGCCGGGTGAACGGTCAGCGCGTGCATCCTCATCACGGAAGCAGGCCGCGATTTGAAAATAACGGTCAAAGCCCGACATCATGATGAGCTGCTTGAACTGCTGCGGCGCCTGCGGCAGCGCGTAGAACTTGCCAGGATGTACCCGGCTCGGCACCAGATAGTCCCGCGCGCCCTCGGGCGATGATGCGGTGAGGATCGGCGTCTGGAACTCGAAGAATCCCTGTTCTTTCATCCGGCGGCGGAGCGAGTCGATGATCGCGCCTCGCTTCATGATGTTGCCATGAAGGCGCTCGCGCCGAAGGTCGAGGAAACGGTATTTAAGTCGGATGTCTTCCGGATATTCGGTATCGCCAAAGACAGGCAGCGGTAATTCTGCCGCCTGCGACAGTACCTCGATCTCATTGGCATAGACCTCAACGAGGCCCGTCGGCATCTCGGCGTTCTCCGTGCCCTCCGGGCGCTTCCTCACCTTGCCATCAATCCGGATCACCCATTCTGAGCGCAACGTTTCCGCCATCTTGAACGCCGCAGAATCCGGGTCGGCCACGACTTGCGTCACGCCATAATGATCGCGAAGATCAATGAACAACACGCCGCCATGATCACGGACACGATGCACCCAGCCGGAGAGGCGGATCTCGCCCCCGGCGTGCTCAAGGCGCAAAGCGCCACAGTTGTGGCTGCGGTAACGATGGGTCATAACGCGGAAATCCTGCAAGAATCCGCGCTAAAGCGCATGGGTAACGCGATTTGTCAAGTTTGGAGACGGGCCTCAGCCCTGCTCATCACCAGTCGCGGGAGCGGGCTTCTTGCACACTTTTTTGCCGTCCTTGACGACGCACTTCTCAGCTACCTTCTTCGGCTTTTTCGTCGTCTTTGAGGTATCGGCCTTCTTCTTGGAATTGGTCTTGGTCCACCAGGGCTTCGAGACCTTCCGGCTGATGGTCTTGTCAATCTCATCGCCAATGGAGGCAAAGCTCCGGCGCGGCGCATAGCCAAAATCAAAGAAGCCGCCCTTGATGGTAACGCTGGTTTGGCTCATGCCCGCATCGCCCACCAACTTGTAAAGGATGGCGGCATTGTCAGGTGAAAGGCGCACACAGCCATGGCTGGCGCGGCGGCCAAGACTCTTCACATACATGCTGCCATGAATCGCATGGCCTTGCGGCGTGAAGAAAATGGAATGAGGCATGGGCGCATCATCCCATTCCTTGGAAAAATGATCCGCTTCCATGCGAAAAGGTCGGAACTGACCGCTTGGAGTATCATAGCCGGGGGCCCCCGTGGAGACCGGCCAGACATACTCTGTGCTGCCATCCACCTTGACTGTCATCTTCTGCCCGCCCTTGCTGATGATGATGTCAATGCGTTCTGCTTCGGCGGGGGCCGCTGCAAAAACGGAGAGAGCCACGAAAACCGCCAAAAACATGAACTTGAAGATTCGCATGACGCCCGACCTTTCTGAAACAGACCCCAAACTAGGTGATCCGCGGCAAAAGGTCGAGGGGGTTGCCGGGACACGTTTTCGGCATCTAATCTGCGCGTAAATGCCCTGGTCCAAAGTGTCTGATCGCACCATTTTCCATTCCGGTTTCAAGGCCAAGCCCTATTGGTGGGAAGCCTATGAACCGCAAAAACTACCCGAGACGCACCTTCCAAAAGATGTGCCCGTCGCCATTGTGGGCGCGGGCTATGCCGGCCTCAACGCGGCAATCGAATTGACGAAACTGGGAACGGAATGCATCGTCCTTGATGCCGCCGAACCGGGCTTTGGCGGGTCCACCCGCAACGGCGGGCAAGTGTCAGGCGGCGTCAATGTAGGAAAGCGCATTATGAATCGCGCGCTGACGCCCGAAGAGGCCAAGCCTTTCCTTAACGATGCGGTAGATGCCTTCACCCATATCGAGAATGTGATTACCAAAAACAAGATTGACTGCGGTTGGACCAAGACCGGCTATTTCCTCGGCGCCTGGAGTCAATCCCACTTCGATGCCATGGCCAGGAAGATCGGTTTCTTGAATGAGGAAGCACAATCAGGCGCCGTGCTGGTGCCGCGTGAACGCCAGCGCGAGGAGATCGGCTCCGACTACTATTTCGGCGGCATGGCCGTATCGCGGGCAGCGCATCTCCACCCGGCGCTCTATTTCAGGGGCTTGCTCGATCTCGCGCAGAAAGCGGGCATTGCCATCGCCTCGAACACGCCAGTCATTGGCCTCACACAGGAGAATGGCAGCGCCTGGCAAGTGAAAACGCCGCGCGGAACAATTCGCGCAGGAAACGTCATCATCGCCACCAATGGCTACACGGGCGACGTCACACCCGAACTAAAACGGCGCGTTGTGCCGGTGGGCTCCTACATCATTGCAACGGAAGAACTGCCCGCTGGCATGGCGCAGTCCTTGAGCCCCAAGAACCGCTCATTTGCCGATACGCGCCGCGTGCTCACCTACTACCGCCTCTCGCCGGATGGAAAGCGCCTCATCTTCGGTGGCCGCGCAAAATTCGGATTCACTGATCCGGTCGAAACTGCGCCTCTGCTTCACCGCTTCATGACGGATCGCTTTCCTCAGCTCAATGGCACCAAAATTACTCATGCCTGGACCGGCAATGTCGCATTCGCGATGGACGAGCTACCCCACATGGGCAAACGCGACGGCTTGCACTTCGCCCTCGCTTGCAATGGCTCTGGCATTGCCATGATGAGTTATCTAGGCCGCGAAACGGCGCGAAAAGTTCTCGGCAAATCCAACCGGCGCATCGCCTTCGATCGCGAAGAATTTCCAACCCACTTGCTCTACAACGGCAATCCCTGGTTCCTGCCACTTGTCGGTGCATGGTTCCGCACCGCCGACTGGTGGGACCGTCGCTTCAATTGACGCTATGCTTACCGCCGCCGCCATTTTCACGGCCCTGTTCCACGTCTCGAACCTGATGGCGTTCTTTGCTTTCCTGCTGAGAGACCAGCTGCAGTTGCGGCTATTGATGGCGGTCAGCCTCTTCCTCCAGGCCCTTTACTATTTCGCCCTGCCGGGCGGACCCTTCATCGATCCCCTGTTCTGGAAAGTCGCTTCATTCCTCGCCAATCTCGCCATGATCATTCTGGTGTTCGGCGGCTCACTTGACTTCGGCATCCCGGAGGATTTGCGCAGCCTCTTCATTAAGATCAGCGTCCTGTCACCGGGCCAGTTCAGGAAGCTGACAAAGGATACCAATCGCGTGACCACCACCGGCCAGGCGTTCCTCATTGAAGGCGAGAAGCCGCAGCACCTGTACTATTTGCTCAAGGGCGAAGCACAACTGCCCAAGGCCGGCGTGACGCGCGCACTTCAAGCTGGCCAGTTCCTCGGAGAGATTGCCTTCCTCAATTCATTCAGGGCTTCGGCCACCGTGATGCTCAAGCTGGGAGCCGAATGCATTGCCTGGGATGCGGATGCCTTGAAGACGCTGTTGCGGAATGACAAGTCGATCGACATCGCTATGCGTGGCACCTTCAATCACGATCTCGCCACCAAGGTGGCCAGCAGCGCCAATGGAAAGCCAGTCGACAAGTTAGTGCTGTTTCAGAACTGTCTCGATGCGCCTGTCGGGCACCAGCCACCACAGCGCGGGAATTGCCGCGAGGGCGAATCCTAGCATGGGCTGGAAAAG
>JBIOWL010000483.1:0-5115 GCA_044868645.1 Aestuariivirga sp. | reverse complement strand
CGGCACCTTTTTCAAGGGGCGCATTGCCCATGGCATGCTGTCGGCGGGCTTCATCTCGGCGGTGATCGGCATGAAGCTTCCCGGCCCCGGCGCCATCTACATGTCGCAGACCTTGCGATTTCTTGCGCCGGTCAGGATCGGCGACCAGGTGAAAACCGTGGTCAAGGTCGAGACCATTGACTTGGCCAAGAAGCGCAGCCAATTGCAATGCTGGTGTGAAGTTGCCGGAAAGCGCGTCGTGGAAGGAGAAGCATTGGTCTATGTTCCCTCGCGTGCGCAGCTGACATGAAACTCTTTCCATGCTGATCCTCAATCCATCCGATCCAGTTACGTCTCAAGTGCAGGATGCCGTCGTCGCCATCGGCAATTTTGACGGGTTGCATCGCGGCCATCAGGAACTCATCGCCATTGCAGAAGCAGAGGCGCGGCGGCTCGGCAAGAAATTCGGCCTTCTCACCTTCGAGCCCCATCCGCGCTCCTTCTTCAAGCCGCAGGAGCCGGTGTTCCGCCTGACGCCGCCCGCCCTCAAGCAGCGTCTCGTAAAGGCGCTGGGCGTTGATTTCCTCACCTGGCTTTCCTTCGATGAGAAACTTTCTTCCATGTCGCCGGAAGAGTTTGTGCTCGAACATCTGGTGAAGCGCCTGCAAGTCGCCCATGTGGTGACGGGCTATGATTTTCATTTCGGCAAGGGCCGCAAAGGTTCACCGCAGACCTTGAAGGACATGGGTGCGGAACACCGCTTCGGCGTTACCATTGTCGAGCAGGTGGCGGATGACGGCGATGGCCATGCGCCTTTTGCCTCAACCGGTATCCGCGATGAATTGCGCAACGGCCATGTGGAAGCGGCGGCGCGCGAACTTGGCTATGACTGGACCGTCATGGGCCAGGTCGTTCATGGCGACAAGCGTGGCCGCGCTATCGGTTTTCCAACTGCCAACATCATTCTCGCGCCCGGGGCCGAACCCTATCGCGGCATCTATGCGGTGGAGGTGCGCGATGCAGAGGCAGTGCCCGGCACGCCCGCCTGGATGGGCGCGGGTTATTTCGGCGACCGGCCCACCTTTGCGACCGAGCGCACTTTTCTGGAAGTCTATCTGCTCGACCAGGATCTCGATCTCTATGGCCGCACGCTGATGGTTTCTTTCGTGGCGCTCATCCGTGGCGACAAGACGTTCAAATCCGTTGGCGAGCTGGTGGGTCAGATGAGGGGCGATTGCGAGAAGGCCCGTGCCATCTTAACGGCGCGCGCGAAGGAAGAAGCGCCATTTCCACTGGCAGCTCTTCAAAGGAAAGGGCTCGTTTAACCCCGAGTTCGTCATCCCGGCGAACGCCGGGACCCATTTGGCAGCATGCAGTTTGTCGCAGTTGAGTGGATCCCGTGTCGCGGGCTTCGCCCTTGCACGGGATGACGAACTTGAGAAGTGGCATCTGAATTCCCTGAAAGAATCTGATCGGTTTTCCCCACAGCCCTTGCATTTTCCCAGCACCTGAATATGCCCTCCCGAAAACCGGAGTGATCCATGAAAGAACTTGGCATCGGCATCATCGGCACGGGCTTCATGGGCAAGGCCCATGCCTTTGCTTATCGCGCGGCATTGGCTGCCTTTCCGGAAATCCCCAAGCCGCGCCTCCGCATGATCGCCGATGTGACGGCGGAAGCTGCTGACAAGGCGGCGCATCAATATGGCTTCGAGGCATCGACCGGAGACTGGAAGGCGCTGATCGCCGATCCTCACGTCAATGTGGTCTCGATCACTACGCCAAACACCTTCCACAAGGAAATGACGCTAGCGGCGATCGCTGCCGGCAAGCATGTCCACTGCGAGAAGCCGTTGGCGCCGACGCTTTCTGACTCGGAAGAAATGGTAAGGGCGGCGGAAGCGAAAGGCATCATCACTCAGGTCGGCTACAACTACATCAAGAACCCGCTGCTCAAACTGGCGCGCGAAATGATCGAAGCGGGAGAGCTCGGCGAGATTTACAATTTCCGCGGCCAGCATGCAGAAGACTACATGTCGAATCCGGAGAACCCCTACACTTGGCGGCTTGATCCTTCGGGCGGGCCAGGCGTCATCGCCGATCTCGGCAGCCACATCATCGGCATGGCGCGCTTTCTCCTAGGCCCGATCACCGAGGTGATGGCGGATGTGGAAACCATCGTGAAATCGCGTCCCTCTTCGCCGGGCGCGAAGGAGCGCACGCCTGTTCTGGTTGATGACATTGCGCGGCTCATGGTGCGTTTTGGGCGCGGCTGCGGTGGCATGATCGAGGCCAATTGGGTGGCAACGGGCCGCAAGATGCATCTCGGTTTTGAAATCCATGGCTCCAAAGGCGGCGTTCATTGGAATGCCGAGCGCATGAACGAGTTGCATTATTACAAGGTGGGCACTGAGCCGCGTCACATGGGCTTTGTGACGCTGGAGGCGGGCCCGCAGCACCAGCCCTATGGCCGCTTCTGCGTGGCGCCGGGGCACCAGCTGGGCTTCAATGACATGAAGACCATCGAGATGGCGGAGTTTCTCGGCGCCATCGGCGGCGCGCCAAAAGCAGGCCCCGATTTCCGCGAGGCGTTTGAAATTCAGAAGGTGGTGGAGGCGGGGATCAGGTCGTCAAAGGAAAAGAAGTGGGTAGGGATATGAGGTCCGGCACCGATGTTGCCGGGCGGCGCTTTCCCCTTGCGGCGCTCGACATCAGGCCGCGAGGACTGACTGGGGCTCCCGCCGCAAGGAGCGTGGCAGGTCGGGTCCATAACCGAAGCGCATCACCAAATTGGGCCGAAGATTGCCAATGCCAAGGAGTGATTGCAGCTCCCTCCTTGCCACCTTGTCCTCAGTACACTGATTGATGAAGGAGGTCTTGAGGCCATCAACAGTCGCCAGAAGGGAAAAGCGCTGGCAGGACCTTCCTGCAGCGACCCAGCCTGCGGGATCATCTGTGGGCGCAACGAAGACTGCCAGACCGGACGAGGTGCGCACCTGCTCGGCATATTTTTTGTTTTCGGCTTTCTTCGAGAATGCGAGATCGAACATTATGGAACCGAGCCAGCCCGGCAAGACGGGATTTCCCGACGATGCGCTAAAAAGACCATCGCGGGTCCTGGCTGCGGCGCGAGGGTTGAAGCGCAACCAGAGTTTCAGTTCCGCCATGAAAGCAGGATCATCCATCTGCCGGCTGTTGCCCGCGATGAGCAGTTCAAGGACCGATTCCGCCATGGTGCCGGCAGTGATGACATGAAGCTCAACGCCGCCGATACGGCTTGCCGCTTCAAGCCGGACGAGCACGCTGGCCGGCGCAGGATTGCCATCGAAGGGCGCCCGCGTGCTGCGGCGTTTGGGTATGGCATCGAGGAGGAGAGAAGTTTCAGGCGTGTCGTTAGACATGCCGATGCGGATCATGTCCGGTTGCCCACCGGAAAAGGATAAGTCGCCGCTCCGGCCGCGGGCTCGCGCTGCAATGACCAGGTTTTCCGCAGCGCAGCCAAGGCTTGCGTAGAGGTGGTGGTTGTCGGGGTCGACGACGGGTGTTGCGCGCGAGAAGTCCGGCAAGATTTCGATTGCGCCCGCCGCAGCGCGAAAGAGCCAGGGCTGGGTGTTGTGACCATTTGCAGCCAGCGTTGCGTAACGAATGAAGTCCAGAGCATCGGGTGAGGAAGGCAGCTTTTCGGTTGAGGTCCGCAAGATCGCGTCATATTCTTCCGTAGAATAATCCAGCATTGCGCTTGCTCCCGGCACCACCACCGCTGCGGCAAGCGCTCCACCCACAATCGTCCGCCGGGAAATTCTGGCCATTGCCCTCACATTGATGCCATAGCTGTGGAATCGTCCGCAACCCACGGCGAAATAGCTTGCAATTGCGCCCCTGAGCGCCCATATGACGACTATCGAGTTTCGGCCGGTTGGCTTGGCTCCGCGCTTTGTTGATGCAAGTGCACTAGCCTCTCTACTTTCCTACGACATCGATTGACTGAGCCGCACCATGTGCGGGGCGGTCACACATTTGCATCCAAATAGGAGTTTTCAATGCAAACAGGTACAGTGAAATGGTTCAATGCCACCAAGGGCTTCGGCTTTATTCAGCCGGATCAGGGCAGTCAGGATGTGTTCGTGCATGTCAGCGCTCTCGCAAGCGCGGGCCTTCACACGCTGAATGAAGGCCAGAAGCTTTCCTTCGACATCGTCAAGGACCAGCGCACCGGCAAGTCCTCGGCGGGCAATATCAAGATCGACTGATCAACAACTTCGTATCACAGCCCCGTTCGAGCCACGGATGTACTGGTGGAAAGGGGCACAGATACGCGACCCGCGCCGGCCTGAAAACCGGCGCGAAGTTTTCTGTAAACACTCATTCGCGAGGACGACACATGGCCGATATGGGCAATCTCTACGTCTATGCCTCGAAGAAGAAGGCCGGCATCTATTGCTATTCGGCCCACCACAGCGACGTGGGGCTTCCATCCACGCTGTCGCCATGGCTCGGCATCGGCGTCCTGCGCCCGGACCAAGTCATTCCGCACGGGCTTTCCCGGAGGGATGTTGAAAGCGGCATCCGGGCGAAGGGCTATCAGCTCTGGCGCAAGAAATCACAGCTCAGCGCCGCCGGCGCGCAAAAAGGTTAAGGCATGCGGATTTTTGTCAGGGACAACAATATCGATCAGGCGCTGCGCATTCTGAAGAAGAAGATGCAACGCGAAGGGCTTTTCCGCGAGATGAAGGCCATTGAGGCCTATGAGAAGCCGTCTGAAAAGCGTGTCCGTGAGAAGACCGAAGCGATCCGCCGCGCAAAGAAGCTGGCGCGCAAGAAGGCCCAGCGCGAGGGGCTGCTTCCCATGCCAAAGAAAAAGCTGCTTCCGCCGCGCCGGCCGAACCCATTTGCCAGCAGCGCGGGCGCAAATTCGCCCAACACATTGCCCGCCGCGAAGTAGCAGCGCACCGGGCGCGCAAGCGGTTACACAATATTAACCATAACTCCGCTCTTGCACGCACAATGGCGCGAAGATGACCAGGCATACAGCGCTGGTCCCTAAAATTTTACGAATTGCTGATAGACATGGTTCCACGGAAAGCGTCTGGCCGGTGATGTAGGCAGCATCGTCCGAAGCAAGGAACACCACGGCGG
>JBIOWL010000482.1:0-12977 GCA_044868645.1 Aestuariivirga sp. | reverse complement strand
GGTGTCGCCACCATGGCGCTGTTTGCGTCACCCGCAGGCTCCTTGACCTGGGCGCTGGAAGGCGATGGCAAATCAGCGCGCATCATCGAGGTCGGCAAAGCGACGGTGCCAAGTTTCTCCGCGGTCTCCGTGGCTTCCAAGGAAGTCCTTGATTTCGTGCGGCCCGGCCTCTCGCAGGATTTTGAGACCCAATTCATCAAGGCCGTGCGCGGACATGCGCAGGTCTCCATCAACGAAGAGCTTTGGCGACAGATCAGCAGCGCTACCACCTCGCCCTGATCCATGTTCAACAAAGTGACTTCGTTCCATGACATATCAACCTGACTACGACAATTTCCGGGCCGCCTATGAGCGCGGCGAAGCGCAGATCGTCTCCACACGGCTTGTTGCTGATCTCGAAACGCCCGTTTCGGCCATGCTCAAGCTGGCGCGCAATGCCCGCCATTCCTTCCTTCTTGAATCGGTGGAGGGCGGCGCAGTTCGCGGCCGTTATTCCATCATCGGCCTCAATCCGGATATCATCTGGAAGGTGGAAGGCGCCAAGGCCTCACTCAACCGCAAGGCTTTGGCTGATCCCGATGGGCCATTTGCAGGCGAAAGCGCCGACCCATTAACTTCGTTGCGCAACCTGTTGGCCGAAAGCCAGATCAAGCTCCCCGAAGATGCACCGCCCATGGCAGCGGGCGTCTTTGGCTATATGGGTTATGACTGCGTGCGGCTGATGGAGCATCTGCCCAATGTCAATCCGGATGTGCTGGAACTGCCGGACGGAGTCATGATCCGTCCAACTGTCATTTCCATCTTTGACAGTGTGAAGGATGAAGTGACCATCACTTCACCCGTCTATGTCGAAAAAGGCTTAACCGCCAAGGCAGCCTATGCGCGGGCCTGCGAGCGGATTTCCGATGTTGTGGATGCGCTGGACCGGCCGCTGGATATGTCTCTGCGGGAAAACGACACACCGCCCATCAAGGCACAAACCTCCAACACCACGCCTGAGGAATACAAGGCGATGGTGCTGAAGGCGAAGGAATACATTGCGGCAGGCGATATCTTCCAGGTCGTACTGTCGCAGCGCTTCGAAACAGAATTCACGCTCCCGCCTTTCTCACTCTACCGATCGTTGCGGCGGGTCAATCCCTCGCCATTCCTTGTCTATCTGAACTTCGATAAATTCTCAGTGGTGTGCTCCAGCCCGGAAATTCTCGTGCGGGTGCGCGACGGCAAGGTAACGATCCGGCCCATTGCGGGCACAAGACCCCGCGGGGCTACGCCCACCCGCGACAAGGAATTGGCAGATGAACTGCTCGCCGATCCCAAGGAGCGGGCCGAACACCTGATGCTGCTCGATCTTGGACGGAATGACGTCGGCCGCGTGGCTGAAATCGGCTCCATCAAGGTTACCGACAAGTTCATCCTCGAGTATTACAGCCAGGTGATGCACATCGTCTCCAATGTCGAAGGAAAGCTCGACAGGAAGCATGATGTGATCGACGCACTCGTTGCAGGCTTTCCGGCGGGCACCGTGTCGGGCGCGCCCAAAGTGCGGGCCATGGAGATTATCGACGAGTTAGAAAGGCACAAGCGCGGCGTCTATGCGGGCTGCGTCGGTTATTTCTCGGCCGACGGCGAAATGGACACGTGCATCGTGCTGCGCACGGCCATCGTGAAGGACGGCAAGATGTATGTGCAGGCGGGTGCGGGCATTGTCGCTGACAGCAATCCCGAAAGCGAGCATATCGAGTGCGTCAACAAGGCCAAGGCCCTGTTCCGGGCCGCGGAAGAAGCGGTGCGCTTTGCCGGCCGCGTCGGGAGGGGACAATGATCATCCTCATCGACAACTATGACAGCTTCACCTGGAACCTCTATCACTTCCTGGGCGACCTCGGCGCAGAGACGGTGGTTCACCGCAACGACAAGATCAGCGTGGGGCAAGTGATGTCCTCTCGCCCTGAGGCCATTGTGATTTCGCCGGGGCCGGGCGTTCCATCGCAGGCGGGTGTCATCATCGATCTCGTTAAGGAGGCTTCAGGCAAGGTGCCCATCTTCGGCGTGTGCCTGGGTCTGCAGGCCATTGGCGAGGCCTTTGGCGGTGACGTAGTGCGGGCGCCGACACAGATGCATGGCAAGCTTTCGTCAGTTCACCACTCCGATGCTGGCGTTTTCAAAGGCCTTCCGCAGGACTTCAGCGCCACGCGCTATCATTCCCTCGTGGTTGACAGGAAAACCCTTCCCGGCGAACTTGAAGTAACCGCGGAAACAGACGGGATCATTATGGGCTTGCAGCACAGAACAAAAAATGTGCATGGGGTGCAGTTTCATCCCGAAAGCATTGCCTCAGAGCATGGCCATGACATCCTGCGCAACTTCCTCAATCTGGCGGGAGTGAAGCGATGAGTGACCTCAAGCCCCTCATCGCCAAGGCTGCGGATGGCAAAGCGCTGACGCGCGAAGAAGCGAAGACTGCTTTCAATGTGCTGATGTCCGGCGAGGCAACGCCCTCCCAGATCGCGGGCCTTCTCATGGCGCTCAGGGTGCGCGGCGAGACGGTTGATGAGATCACCGGAGCGGTTGAGGTGATGCGCGAGAAGATGTTGCGCGTTGCAGCGCCGCCAGATGCCATTGATATTGTTGGCACCGGCGGCGATGCCTCGGGCTCTTACAACATCTCGACCTGCGCGGCCTTCGTTGCAGCGGGCGCGGGTCTTTCCGTTGCCAAACATGGCAACCGCGCACTTTCTTCAAAGTCGGGTGCGGCTGATGTACTGATGGCGCTTGGCATCAAGATCGACATACCGCCCGAAAAGATCAGCGAATGCGTGCGCGAAGCAGGTGTTGGTTTCATGTTTGCGCCCGCGCACCATTCCTCCATGAAGCACGTGGGGCCGACGCGGATTGAACTTGGCACGCGCACCATCTTCAATCTCCTTGGTCCGCTATCCAATCCGGCCGGTGTGAAACGGCAGGTTACCGGAGTCTTTTCAAGGGCCTGGGTTGAACCTCTCGCCCATGTTCTGAAGAACCTGGGATCGGAAACCTGCTGGATCGCCCATGGCGAAGGCGGTTTCGATGAAATCGTGCCGACGGGAACAACCTTTGTTGCAGAGTTGAAAAACGGCGAGGTTCGCAGTTTCGAGATCACGCCGGAGCAGGTCGGTATCGCGCGCTCAAAGGCTAGCGATCTGAAAGGTGGTGAGGCCGCACAGAATGCCGAAGCTCTACGCGCCGTTCTGGATGGCGAGCCTTCCGCGTTCACCGATGCCGCAGTGATGACGGCGGGTGCTGCACTTCTTGTCGCAGGCAAGGCGAAGGATCTGACCTCCGCCGTAAACGCGGCGCATGAGGCAGTGATGTCGGGAGCTGCCAAGCGCGCCATGATGAAACTCGTGGGCGTATCGAACAGCTGATGGCTACCGTTCTCGACAAGATCGCCGTCTATAAGCGGCAGGAAGTTGCCAAGGCTAAAGGCGAGATGGCGCTTGCGTCACTGGAACTTCATGCCAAATCGCAACCCAAGCCGCGCAGTTTCGTGCAGGCGTTGCGGAACAAACACGCAACCGGCCAGTGGGCGCTGATTGCGGAGATCAAGAAGGCGTCACCGTCAAAGGGCCTCATCCGCGCCGATTTCGATCCCCCTGCCCTGGCCAAAGCTTATGAAGCTGGCGGCGCGGCGTGCCTTTCCGTGCTCACCGACACGCCGAGCTTTCAGGGCGCGCCACAGTTCCTTACCGAAGCACGCAAGGCTTCAACGCTACCGGTGCTGCGCAAGGATTTCATGCTCGACACCTATCAAGTGGCCGAAGCGCGGGCGTGGGGGGCGGATTGCATTCTGATCATCATGGCGATGGTTGACGACGTCCTCGCATCCGATCTTGAGAATGCAGCGTTTGATCTTGGCATGGATGTCCTTGTCGAAGTTCATGACGAGGCCGAATTGGATCGGGCCTTGAAGCTCAAGTCACCGCTGATCGGCATCAACAACCGCAACCTCCATACCTTTGATGTGTCACTGGAAACGACAGAACGGCTGGCTCCGCACATTCCGGCCGACCGGACCATCGTCGCCGAAAGCGGGCTCTTCGCGCCTGCCGATCTGGCACGGCTGGAGCGCGTCAATGCCCTGACGTTCCTCATCGGTGAAAGCCTGATGCGGCAGCAGGATGTGGAAGCCGCAACCCGTGCTATCCTGACACGGCCATGAGCAAGCTCAGCCATCTCGACGACAAGGGCCAGGCCCATATGGTGGACGTGTCGGACAAGGCGGTGACCAGCCGCAGCGCCACCGCCCGTGCGAGAGTGCTGGCGCAGGCTTCCACACTTGCGTTGATCCGCGATGGAACCGCAAAAAAGGGTGACGTGCTGGCCACAGCGCGCATCGCCGGTATTGCGGCGGCAAAGAAGACGTCCGATCTTATCCCGCTCTGCCATCCGCTGATGATCAGCAAAGTGGCCGTGGAGTTTTCGCTCAACGCTGACAGCATTGATGTTGAAGCAACCGTGAAAGTTGAAGGCAAGACGGGCGTCGAGATGGAGGCCCTCACCGCTTGCTCCGTCGCTTGCCTCACCATCTATGACATGCTGAAGGCGGTTGACCGTGGCATGCGTATCACCGACCTGCGCCTTGTCGAAAAAACCGGCGGCAAGTCCGGCACCTTCAAAGTTGAGTAAGGCCATGAGCCTGCTTCCCGTCGATGAAGCCCGCGCCCGCATCTTGAAGGGCGTGAAGCCCCTGCCCCCAGAGACAGTCAAACTTGAAATGGCCCTCGGACGCGTGCTGGCAAAAGCCGTTATGGCAAAACGCGATCAACCACCCTTCGCAGGCTCGGCCATGGATGGCTATGCGGTGCGGGCTGAAGATGTCACGACTGTTCCGGTTCAGCTTGCGCTTATCGGCACAAGTGCGGCAGGCCGCGCCTATTCCGGAACATTGAGACCCGGAACAGCGGTGCGTATCCTCACCGGCGCTCCATTGCCGAAAGGCGCAGATGCCGTCGTCATTCAGGAGAACACGTCACGCGTCGGACCTCTGCTGACAGTCCTGCAACCCTCCTCGCCCGGCAAGCATGTGCGCCGCCCCGGGCTTGATTTTGCAGCGGGCGATGAACTGGTGCCTGCCAACCACAAACTTGGGCCACGCGATATTGGCCTTCTGTCCGCAGGCAATGCAGCAACAGTCTCCGTGCGCCGCAAGCCGCGCATCGTTGTCTTTGCCACCGGCGATGAATTGATCCTGCCGGGGCAGAAGCCGCGCCCCGACCAGATCGTTTCCTCCAACAGCCACGCATTGCAGGCGCTGGCGGAATCCTTTGGCGCTGAGGTCATCAACCTTGGCATCGTGCGCGATACGCTGAAGGCGACCATTGCGGCGGTGCGCAAGGGACTCGACGCGGACATTCTGATTTCGACTGGCGGCGCCTCGGTCGGCGACACTGACTTCGTGCAGGAGGCGTTCAAGGCCTGCGGCGTCAAGATCGATTTCTGGAAGATCGCGATCAGGCCGGGCAAACCGTTTATGCATGGCCGCAGGGGCAAAACCCATGTGATGGGGCTTCCGGGCAATCCTGTTTCGGCGCTGATCACGGCGCGCATCTTCCTCAAGCCGCTCATCGCCGCCATGCAGGGGTTCCCCACCGAAGAGCCGGAGACCCTCGCCCGGCTTACGGCTGCCATGCCGGCGAATGATGGCCGTCAGGACTATGTGCGGGCGGCCTTGTCTGTAGCGGCTGATGGTACCCGGACGGTCACCCCCTTCGCCGCCCAGGATTCCTCGATGCAGCGCACCTTGCAGCAGTCCCAGGCGCTCATCATCCGCCCGCCAGAGGCCCCCGCCGCACCGGCAAATTCGCTGGTTCCGGTGCTGATATTGGACTTCTGAGCATATCCCGCCAAAGTGGACCCCGGTTTGGCGATAAGGATATGCTCCAGCTACAAGCTAGGCGCGAATCCCTTCGCCCGGATGATTTCATCCGGGCGGGAAGCGCGCCGAGCCGATCATAAGCAAAACAGTTGCAGAACACAGGGCGAACATGCTAGAGTTGTTGCAGTTCTGTTCTGATTCCGCCTTGGGCGGATACCCCTATGGAGGCAGCCATGCTGACCCGCAAGCAACTTGAGCTTCTGCTCTTCATTAACTCGCGCCTCAAAGAAGAAGGCGTGCCGCCCTCCTTCGAGGAAATGAAGGAGGCGCTCAATCTGCAATCCAAGTCCGGCGTGCACAGGCTCATCGTGGCGCTGGAGGAGCGTGGCTTCATCCGGCGCATGGCGAACCGGGCCCGCGCGCTTGAGGTCATCAAGCTGCCGGAGGCTCACAGCCCGGCGCTGGCGCAGAAGAAGACCGGCTTCAGGCCTAATGTCATCGAAGGCAATCTGGGCCGCGCCAAGCCGCAGGCTTCACCTGCCAATGACGGCATGCCGCGCGGCACTTTCGTGCCGCTCATGGGCCGCATCGCGGCAGGTGTTCCGATCGCCGCCATCCAAGATCATTCCGGCAACATCAATGTGCCGCCTGAAATGCTGGGCAGCGGCGAGCATTATGCGCTTGAAGTCAAGGGCGACTCGATGATCGATGCCGGCATCTTTGATGGCGATACAGTGGTCATCCGCAAGGGTGACACGGCCATCAATGGCGATATTGTTGTGGCGCTCGTCGATGACGAAGAGGCCACATTGAAGCGCCTGCGCAAGAAGGGCGATTCCATTGCACTCGAGGCCGCCAACACGGCCTATGAAACACGTATCTTCGGCCCCGACCGGGTGCGTGTGCAGGGCAAGCTCGTCGGGTTGCTGCGGAAGTATTAGCGCTCAGTACCACATAGCACCTCACCCTGAAGTGCCGCGAAGCGGCCTCGAAGGGTTTTTCACAATTGATGCTTCGAGGCTCCGCCGCGCGGAGCACCTCAGCATGATGGTGCTGCGTCGTGAAGACCCTCCAATTTTCTTTGACATCTCTGTCACCTTGAACTTGAATCCAAGCTTGGAACCGGTCTGGACTCAATTTCATGAAAATTCATGGCGATGTTATTTCACCTTTCGTGCGGATGTGCCTTGTGACGGCCCATGAAGTGGGCCTCAAGGACAGGGTGCAGCAGTCACCGGCGCCTGTGAAGCCGGGAGAGGTCAATGCCGAACTCGCCAAACTTTCACCCATGGGCAAGATTCCCGTTCTCGAAACGGACCATCACCACCCGATTTATGACAGCCGGGTGATCATGGAATATCTGGCTCACATCGCGGGAAACCGCGCCTTTATTCCCGATGATGGTGTGAAACGCTTCCGTGTGCTCACGCTGCTGGCTCTGGCGCAAGGTATTGCCGAAGCAGGTGTCGGGCTTCGTTACGAGCAGGCGCAGCGCCCGGAAGGAGCGCAATGGCCGGCATATGCTGAGCGCTTGCGCGCGCGTATTACAGCAGGCCTCGATGATATGGAAAACCAGTGGCACGACGTCTTGCATGGTGTGAATGCGGGAAGCGTCGCGGCAGCCTGCACATTGGGTTACCTCGACTTCCGGCATCAGGCACTGTCGTGGCGCACGGGTCGGCCTAAGCTCAAGGCCTTCGCCGACAACTTCAATGCGCGCGCCAGCATGAAGGCCTGGCCGCTCGCCTAAGATGACCGACATCCATACCAAAGTGGTGGTCGTCGGCGCTGGCCCTGCCGGACTTGCAGCGGCGGCATTGCTCACCCATGAGGGCATTCCTTGTGTGCTTGTCGGCCCCGAGGCGTCAGAGGATCCGCGCACCATGGCGCTGATGTCGCCTTCAATCAAATTGCTGGAGCGGATCGGCGTCTGGAGTGGTGTGCTGTCCAGTATCTGTGCGCCCTTGCGCCACCTCAACATCTTTGATGACACGGGCAACATGATCGAGGCGCCCGAGCTGCGCTTTGCGGCGAGCGAACTCGGCCTCGATGCCTTTGGCTATAATGTGCCGCTGGTGCAACTGGTTCCTGCGTTGCGCGATGTGCTTGCCAAAAGCTCTGCCGGACGGATTGTGGCCAAGGTGGAACGCGTGAATATTTCCGAAACCGCGATCACCCTGATCACAGATGCAGGTGAGACCATCACGGCGCAAGCCGCAATTGCAGCAGACGGCGCGCGTTCCATGCTGCGCGAGGCGGCGGGTATTGCCGTTCACAACTGGTCCTTCGACCAGGATGCCATGGTCGCCAATTTCGATCATTCAGGTCCGCATGACGATACCTCAACGGAATGGCACCAGCAGGGTGGCGTCTTCACCACCGTTCCCCTGCCCGGCAGGCGCTCGAGTCTCGTCTGGCTCGACAAGCCTCAGGAAATTGCGCGGCTCATGGCTTTGCCGCTCGCTGACCTCGCCAAAGAAATCCAACTGGCCGGCCATGGTGCTCTGGGCCTCATCAGCAATGTCACGCAGCCGCGGAGCTTCCCGATGCGTGGTGTCTCCGCAGAGCGCTATGGCGCAAGGCGGGTTTTTCTTGTGGGTGAGGCGGCGCATGTCTTTCCGCCTGTCGGGGCACAAGGGCTCAACATGTCGCTGCGTGACATCGGCCACGCGGTTGAGTTGATCAGGGATTCCTCCGATCCCGGCGCGCCGCATGTGCTGGAGAACTATGACAAGAGACGCAAGCCCGACATTGAGCCCCGGCAACTCGCCATCAGCGCGGTTAATCATACGCTGCTTGCGGAATCGGTTGCGCCCCACGCCTTGCGCGCACTGGGTCTTCGCGTCATGTCGCTGGTGCCGCCGTTGCGAGACTATGTGATGCGGGAAGGCCTTTCGCCACAGTCAAGACTGCCCAAAATGATGCGAAACTAGGGCAAATTCCGGCCAAGTTGCAGACTTGGCCGATAAGAATTTGCCCCAGCATATTGAGTTGGCGCGATTTCTTGTCGACCACGCGAATCCGCGTGGCCGGAAAGCGCGCCAGTGGGTCTTGCCTTCGCGGGCCTGTCTTGGCATTCAGGAGGCATGGGCAAACTTTTAGAAGCCAGATTCTCAATCGGACAGGTTGTGAAGCACAGGCTTTTTCCCTTCCGGGGCGTGATCTTCGATGTGGACCCTGTCTTCAACAATACGGAGGAATGGTACAATTCCATTCCGCCTGAGGTGCGCCCGCGCAAGGACCAGCCCTTCTATCATCTGCTCGCCGAGAACGATGAGACAGAATATGTAGCCTATGTCTCGGAGCAGAATCTGCTTGTCGACGATCCGCCAGCGCCGGTGCGCCATCCGCAAGTGCGCGACTATTTTGAGGGCTATGACCACAAGCACGGCTGCTATCGGCCGCGGGGCGGTTTGGCGCATTAGTCATTCTGTCATCCCGTGCAAGGGCGAAGCCCGCGACACCGGACCCACTGAGCCGATTCAAACTGCAAGCTGCCGAATGGGTCCCGGCTTTCGCCGGGATGACGAGTATCGGTTTGCTATTCCACCGTCACAGACTTCGCGAGGTTCCTCGGCTGGTCCACGTCGGTGCCCATCACCACGGCGGCGTGATAGGCGAGCAGTTGCACAGGCAGCGCATAGACCATGGGATCGATGAAGGGATGCACGGTCGGCATCGGAATGGTGCGGAAAGTCTTGGAGGCGTTGTGCTTGGCGCCTTCCTTGTCGGTGATCAGCACGATCTTGCCGCCGCGCGCCGCCACCTCTTCCATGTTCGAGATGGATTTCTCGTAGAGATCATCACGCGGGGCCAGCACCAGCACCGGCACATTCTCGTCGATGAGTGCAATGGGGCCGTGCTTCAGCTCGCCGGAGGCATAGCCTTCGGCATGGATGTAGGAAATTTCCTTGAGCTTGAGCGCGCCCTCCAGCGCAATCGGAAACATGATGCCGCGGCCGAGGAACAACACATCCCTTGCGCCTGCCACTTCCTTGGCCACTTCGGCGATATGCTTTTCGTGTTTTAGCACTTCCGCCATGTGGCGCGGCGCTTCCTGCAGGGCCTTCACCAGTTCGCGTTCGCGCTCCGGCGTCAACTCACCGCGCTGCTTGGCGGCGATAAGGACGAGCGATGCGAGCGCCGCAAGCTGGCAGGTGAAGGCCGTGGTCGATGCCACGCCGATTTCGGGTCCGGCAAAGGTGCGCATCACCATGTCGGACTCACGGGCAATGGTGGATTCCGGCACATTGACGATGGCAAGCGTGTGTTGGGCTTGCGATTTGGAATAGCGGAGTGCCGCCAAAGTGTCCGCCGTCTCGCCCGATTGCGAGACCACGATGGCAAGCCCGTTCTTCGGCAGCGGCGCTTCGCGGTAGCGGAATTCGGAAGCGATATCGACATCGCAGGGAAGACGCGCAAAGCGCTCGAACCAGTATTTCGCGGTGAGCCCCGCATAGGATGCCGTGCCGCAAGCGGTGATCGACACACGGTCCAGCTTGGCAAAATCAAAAGCCATCTTCTCCGGCATGCGCACGGTCTGCGATGCGAAGTCGATGTATTCGGCCAGCGTGTGGCCGACGACTTCCGGCTGCTCAGCAATTTCCTTGGCCATGTAGTGGCGGTGGTTGCCCTTGTCGACCAGCATGGCCGAGGCCTGGCTGAAGCTCATGGGCCGCACAACAGGCTTGTTGCCGGCATCAAAGATCTTCACGGAATTGCGCGTGACAACGGCCCAATCGCCGTCTTCGAGATAGGTCACCTTGTTGGTGAAGGGCGAAAGCGCGATGGCATCGGACCCCACGAAGTTCTCCCCCTCGCCATGGCCGATCGCGAGCGGGCTTCCCTGGCGCGCGCCAATCAACAGATCGGGTTCATCCCGGAAAAGTATGGCAAAGCCGAAAGCGCCGCGCAGGCGCGGCAACACAGCCGCGACTGCTTCAACGGGCTTCAGTCCCTTCTTGCGCTCAACGTCAATGAGGTGGGCCACCACCTCGGTATCCGTCTGGGTTTTGTAGGTGATGTTGTATGGCGCAAGTTCTTCCTTCAGTTCACGGAAGTTCTCGATGATGCCGTTATGGACGATCACAACATCACCCGCCGTGTGCGGATGGGCGTTGTCCTCATTGGGCACGCCGTGGGTGGCCCAGCGCGTGTGG
The DNA here is from genome assembly GCA_044868645.1 of Aestuariivirga sp. Classification (GTDB taxonomy): domain Bacteria; phylum Pseudomonadota; class Alphaproteobacteria; order Rhizobiales; family Aestuariivirgaceae; genus Aestuariivirga. The sequence continues at coordinate 1,961 of JBIOWL010000482.1, read as the reverse complement.
CCGATCCCCGTCACGCCCAGCATGGGCTCGCGCGCAAGCTTGTCCTGCAGGTTCCTGAGTTTGCCCGGGGCGCGGCGGCGCTCGACCGTGCCGTTTTCGAGCGTGGCGATGCCCGCCGAGTCATAGCCGCGATATTCCAGCCGCCGCAGCGCCTCAACGATGTTGAGCGCCACCGGCTCCTTGCCCAGAATGCCAACAATGCCGCACATGCTTCAGATGCTCCCTGAATCCAGTCTATGACTTATTCTGTTTCTTCGCCGCCTTGATGGCACGGTAACGCTTTGCCCAACCCTCTTTCTGGGTCAGCGGCGCGCGCGTCATGGCCAGCGCATCAGCCGGCACATCGGAGGTGATCACGCTTCCCGCCGCGATATTCGCGCCATCACCCACGGAAACCGGCGCCACAAGGGCCGTATTTGATCCTACAAAAACATTCTCGCCGATCTTCGTCACATGCTTTTCAAAACCATCATAGTTGCAAGTGATGGTGCCCGCGCCAATGTTGGAGCCCGCGCCCACTTCGGCATCGCCGATGTAAGTGAGATGGTTCACCTTGGCGCCCCTGCCGAGTTTCGCCTTCTTCACCTCGACATAGTTGCCGACATGGGCATTCTCGCCAATCTCCGCGCCGGGGCGCAGCCGCGCAAACGGTCCCACGCGCGCGCCCTTGCCGATGGTCGCGCCCTCGATATGGCAATGCGCGAGGATTTCCACATTGTCGCCAATCGTAACACCAGGCCCAAACACCACGCCGGGTTCGATCACCACATCCTTGCCGATCTTGGTATCGGCGCAGAGATGCACCGACCGCGGATCAAGAAGCGTCGCACCATTGAGCATGGCATGGTTACGCAAGCGCTTCTGGAACACGCCTTCCACATGGGCAAGCTGCACCCGGTCATTGACGCCGGCGATGTCTTCTTCCGGGCAAGTTCCCAGCGCCACCTTATGGCCGGCCTTGACCATCAGCTCCACGACATCCGTGAGGTAAAGTTCTCCTTGCGCATTCGCAGGTCTCAGCTTGTGCAGCATGGGCCACAAATGTTTCGAGGTGATCGCGACAATGCCGGAATTGCACAGCGTGATCTTGCGCTCCTTGGCGCTGGCATCCTTGTGTTCGCGGATGGCCCTCACATTCTTGCCGCGCATGAGCAGGCGGCCGTAACCCGTTGGGTCGGCGGCCTCGAAGCCGAGCACAGCCATGGGATGGGCCTTGCCAAGTTTCGCCAGCAGGTCTTCGAGTGCGGCGGCCTTCACAAGCGGCGCATCGCCATAGAGGACGAGCACATTGCCCTTGAAACCCTGAAGCGCCTGTTCCGCCATCATCACGGCATGGCCGGTGCCCTTGCGCTCCGGCTGCTCGGCAAAGAGGCAGCCGGGCACAATTTTCGCGGCCACGGTCCTCACCGGTTCATTTGCGGCGCCCGGGCCATGAACCACCACCACATGGCGGGGTGACAGTTGCATGGCGACATGAAGCACATGGGCGAGCAGCGAACGCCCGGCGGCCTTGTGCAGCACCTTGGGCAGGCCGGACTTCATGCGGGTTCCCATGCCCGCCGCCAGCACGACTACCGCCAATTCAGACATGGTTTCCGCCGTCCCTCGTGTTCCGATTCGTTGCTATGGCCGCTCCCATAGCAAACTTCGTTGATTAGGGCCCCATTTGAGACAATTTATGGCTACCGGACAGTGTGGCCGGCCCCAGGCGGGAGATGATGCCATTTCCTGATAATCTGTAAAGGGTTACGGGCGCCGTCCTTGCAATTTTGCCAAGGCTTCCCATGTGATTCTGGCATGCGGTTGTATGCGGTCACGGGCTGGAAGGTTGCGTGACGGTTTGCCGTTATGGGCCCTTCGGTTGCGGACCGCAGTTTCACAATGGAGGAGGTTTCCATGGCAAAGCTATTGGCAAATCTTAATATGTTCAGAGTTCACCGAAGCTGGGAAGACATGTTCCT
>JBIOWL010000481.1:0-5222 GCA_044868645.1 Aestuariivirga sp. | reverse complement strand
CCGTCAAGATGTATACAGGCGATGACTTCAACTATCCGACTCTCATTAAGGGTGACGAGAAAGGGTTTTCTCATGCTCTTCTCGGCATTTTCGATGCGATTGCGCCTGCCGCTTCGTTGGCTCTGAGTGCCCATGCAAAAGACGACCTGAAGACGTATGACAAGCTGATGGAACCCACGGTGCCGTTGTCGCGCCTGATCTTCCGGCAGCCAACGCGGTTCTACAAGACGGGCATTGTGTTCCTTGCCTGGCTCAACGGCTTTCAGGATCATTTCGTTATGATCAATGGGGCACAGGCGATGCGGCCCCTGCCCTATTTCATCGAGGCCTTCAAACTGGCGGACCAGGCGCGGTTGTTGCGTGACCCGGCTCTGGCGATCAAGCGCATGAAGCAATTGCTGGCGCTCTACGGTGCGTGATCTTTCCCAGCACTTGCAGGACTGCGCCGTTAACACGGCAACGCTTGGCTTCCAGGCCCCCATAGGCGAGGCGATCGAGGCGATTGCACGCGCCGGCTTTGGCGGCATTGCGCCCTGGCGGCGTGAAGTTGAAGGCCAGGATGTCAAGGCCATAGCAAGTCATGTCCGGGATGCGGGGCTCACGGTCACCGGCTATTGCCGCAGCCCCTATATTCCCGCTCAGACGCGCGCCGAATGGCAAGCCAATGTCGAAGCAAACAAGCGTGCGATCGATGATGCGGCAACGCTGGGCGCTGCTTGCTTTGTGATGGTGGTGGGAAGCCTGCCCAAAGGTTCGAGAGACATTGAAGACGCAAGGGCACAGGTGCGCGAGGCGACAGAGTTTCTGCTGGAGCATGGCAAGAAGGCGGGCGTGCGCATCGGGCTTGAACCGCTGCATCCAGTCTATGCGGCGGATCGTTCGTGCCTGACGCTTTTGTCAGAGGCGCTGGACTGGTGCGACACGATTGAAGGAAGAGCCGATGAACCCTGGCTCGGAACTGTGATCGATGTCTATCACGTTTGGTGGGACCCAAACCTCGCGCGGGATATTGCGCGCGCCGGAGCGGCGAAACGCATCTTTGGGTTCCACGTCTGCGACTGGCTGGTGCCAACAGAAGACGTGCTCAATGACCGGGGCATGATGGGTGACGGTATTATAGATGTGCCCGCAATCCGCCGCATGATTGAAGCAGCAGGCTATCGAGGCGCCATCGAGTGTGAAATCTTCTCAGCCAAGAACTGGTGGAAGGAGCCGATGGAGAAAACACTGGCAATCTGCAAGGCGCGTTTTGCCAGCAGCACGTGAATCAATCTGTAATCCCGCGCTTGCGGCGGTCCCACATCACCAGCCTGCCCGCCAGCCACCAGCCGAAGACTGCGACAGCCGCGCCTGCATAGCCATCAATGGCGTAATGCCAGCCCAGATGCACTGACCCTACCATGATAAGACTGGCGAAAGCCGTCAAAAGCCAAGCGAGCCAACGTATCCCGGAGGCAAAGCCCAGGATGGCAAAGAGCACGGAGGTGCCTACATGCATCGATGGCATCGCCGAGATGCCCTCCAGCAGGCCAGCGCCTGTCTGGTAGTTCTCCCACAACTTATCCATGACGCGCAGCGCATAGATGGGGTGGGTCTGATTGGCTTCGCCAAGCCAGGCCATGAGCGGTACAAATGGGTCTACCTCCCCGGGCAGGAGGCGGCCATAGAAGCAAGGGCCAACTGACGAGAACACAGTTCCCAGGAAGCAGGTGCCCAAAAACCAGGTGAGCGTGAAGCCCAGCAGGAATTGCTGGCGCAGCGGGTGGTCCTTGGCAGCGAAGCCTTGCCAGAACCACAGGCTGAACATGACCGCGAACCAGATGTTGTAGTTCCAATTCAGTACATATGTGATCCATGGCACATTAAGCGCCGGGACCAGCCACTCGTAAGGATGCACACCGCCATGAAGCCACTTGTCCCATTCCATGAAACTCCGGTCCCAGGCGAAGGGGTTGGCGGTTGGGATCGCCTTCTTGATGAAGGTGTAGCCCACCATATAGAGCGTCATGAACAACACGGCATGAAGTGCATTGGAAATGCGTTGCGGCGCGAAGTAGTCGTCACGGAACTTGCGGCCCAGGGCAGGCAGTAGCGCGCCATCATAGCCAATGCGGGCGAGGCGCACAGTTTCCAGGGCAATGCCAATCAAGATCATGAATATGAGGATCGTCAGCACGGGCACCGTGAAGATCAGCACCATGTTGAAGTTCATGGGCAGACCAAGAATGACCGCTTCCAGAACGGCTGCCACGAAAACGAGGCCAGCGAAGGCGTAGAGAATCCGGTTGGCGCGGAACCCTTCCAGTATGGTGGCCAGCAGATGTTGCACTCCTGCCGAGGCAGGATTTGCAAGTACGGAAGTCGTCACGGTGTTCATTGCCCAATAACCCTTGCTGCCTTCTTTGGCGCGGCAGGGTTAAGGCACCACTTATTGGCTATGCCCCATCCGGGCGATGGTTAAAGTTCTATTAACGCGGACTGGCTCAGGCCGCCTCGCGCATTGCTCCGGGGCCTGGAATGGCGGCCTTGGGGCATTTTCCGGCGATGATCATGCCCAGCACGTCGTCGTGGCTCACATCCTTGGTGTGGGCCGTGCCGACTACTTTGCCGTTCTTCATCACACAGAGGCGATCGGCAAGATCGAAGACGTCATGCAAATCGTGGCTGATGAGGAAAATGCCAATGCCTTCCGCCTTGAGCTGCTTGATGAGCTCGCCAACCTGCGCCGTTTCGGCGGGGCCAAGGGCTGCCGTGGGCTCGTCCATGATGAGGATGCGGGCATTAAAATGGATGGCGCGGGCGATGGCCACTGACTGCCTCTGGCCACCCGAAAGCTTGATCACCGGCTCCTTGAAGCGGCGGAAGTTTGGGTTGAGGCGGTGCATCACCTTGCGGCATTCGGCTTCCATGGCAACGTCATCCAGAGTGCCGAAGGACGTCTTCAATTCACGGCCCAGATAGAGATTGGCGGCGGCATCGACATTGTCGGCGAGCGCAAGCGTTTGGTAGATGGTTTCGATGCCAAGTGCCTTGGCATCGCGCGGGTTGGTGATTGCAACTTCATCGCCATTGATGAAAATCTGCCCGGCGTCACGCTTGTAGGCGCCAGACAACACCTTGATAAGCGTCGACTTGCCCGCGCCATTGTGGCCGAGCAGGCCCACCACCTCGCCCGGATAGAGATCGACGGTGGCGTGATCGACGGCCTTGATGCCGCCGAAGGCTATCGAGATATCGCGCATCTCGATCAATGGCGTGCCGCGCTCGCGCACATTCTTGTGTGGCTCTGCACCTTTGACCGCGGATGGAATGTCATGGATTTCCGCGGAAGCAGCTGTCTTGCGGGCAGCAGGTTTTTTCGTTGCTTTCTTCGCCATGAGAGCCTCCCCTATTTCGCACGCCGGCGGTAAATCTGATCGAGATAGACGGCCGTCACCAGAACGCCGCCAACAACGATGGCCTGCCAGGGCGACGGCAAGTTAAGCAGCAACATGCCCGAGGTGATGGACTGCATCATCAGAGCGCCCAGCATGGCGCCATAGATGGTGCCGAGGCCGCCCGCCAGCGAAGTGCCGCCGATCACCGCAGCGGCAATCACATAGAGCTCGTTCAGATCGCCCAGCGAGACGGTTGCAGCATCGAGGCGCGATGATGAGACGATGGCTGAGATCGCCACAAGCACGCCCATCAGCGTGAAGACCTTCACGGTCATCAGCTTGGTGTTGATACCGGCAAGTTCTGCCGCTTCCGGGTTGCCGCCGATGGCATAGACGTAGCGGCCGAACAATGTGCGCGTGGAAATGAAGGTCATCACCAATCCCACCACCAGGGCCAGCAGCACCGGAATGGCATAGCCCGTGTAGAGCACAAAGCCTTCGGCACAGCGCACGATCTTGTCGGCGGCCATGCAAATGGCCGCGCCGTCCCTGTCTTCAATGCCGGCCGGAATGGCGATCTTGTTGGCAACGGCGTACTGTTCGATGAGACGCGGCGGCCAGGCATAGGAATTGACGATGGAGGTGGCGCCCAGAACGATGGCGCTGCCCAAGGCGGCCAGGAAAACTTCCGCCCAGATGGGGCGCAGCGGGAATTTGAAGCGCATGCGCTGCCTTCGCCCCATGACAATGCCCAGTATGATGAGCGCGCAGGCCACAAGCGCCAGTGACCAACTCCAGAAAGGACCGATCCAGGATGCAGGAACACCCCCGCCAATCACCTTAAAACTCTTGTCGAGCGGCGCGATGGTCACGCCCTCGGAGATGTAGAAAGAGATGCCCCGCGCATAGGCGATGAGGCCGCCCAGCGTGACGATGAAGGAGGGAATGCCGAGATAGGCAATAAGGTAGCCGTTGAAAGCACCGACAGCCGCGCCGAGGGCCAGTGCCACAACGCCGGATATGATCCAGATGGACCAGTGGCCCACGCCAAGCGCCGGACCCAGATGCTGCACTTGCAGCACGGCGGCGACGTTAGCGACCAGCGTGAGCATGGCGCCCACGGACAAATCGATCTGGCGCGTGACGATGACGAGCACCATGCCTGTCGCCATGATGGCAATGGAGGAGGTTTGCACCGTGAGCGTCCAGAGGTTGCGCGGAGTCAGGAAAGCGCCGCCGAAGAGCCCGCCCAGGCCTTCGCCACCAGCCGGCAGGCGCAGATAACCCCAGATATCGAAGATGCACCAGACGGCGATAATCGCGGCGACCATGCCAAGCACGCGCGTGTCGAGTTCGGTCGCGCGGATGAAGCGCGCAACTGCACCTTCCTGAACCATTGCGGGATTAACGGATGTGCTGCTGGCGTCTGTCATTTGAGCGTCCCCAATTCCCTTTGTCATGCGAGCGCGTTGAACGCGCCTCTTGAGTCATGAAAAACCGCGCCATCTTTGGGATGGCGCGGTCAGTTTGTTTCAGTTCACGCTTTCGCGCAAGAGATTAGCCGCAGGCCGGGACCGAACCGGCTGCAACGCCAGCGCAGGCTTCGTCCTTGCTGATCCAGCCGCCGTCGATCACGTCACCAAGGTTGTCCTTGGTAATCGGGTTCGGCGGGATGAGGATCGAATTCATTTCGACCTTCTTCTTGCCGCCGGAGAACTTGGCAGAACAGGGAGCGCGTCCATGGCGGTGCCGCCGATCAGAGCGACCGCCGCTTCAGCGGCCATCTTGCCGAGAACGCGGCTGTCCTTCCAGACAGACACAAGCTGGGTGCCGAGAGCAACGCGG
>JBIOWL010000480.1:0-2171 GCA_044868645.1 Aestuariivirga sp. | reverse complement strand
GGCGAGGACGGAGAAGAGCTTGGCCAATTCGGACTGCACATGGCTAGGTCCCAACACCATCGTCAAAAGCGCGAGGGGCACCAGCCAGATCGCCAACCATGCCGCCACCGTGCGGATGGTTTCGCTGACCGGTGGTTTGGCAACCGCGCCATCACTGGTTGCTGATGATGACAAGGCAAAGCCGATGAGCCCCGCTGTCAAGACAACGAGGGCAAAGGGCAGTGCGAAAACGAAAAGTGCAAAGAAGGCGGCTGCAGCAAGGACCCAATCCATTGGCCGGTGCAGTGCCCTCCTGGCAATCTTGAGAAGTGCTTCCAGCACGATCGCCACCACGGCACATTTGATGCCGAAGAAGGCCGCCTGAATGAACGGCACCTGTCCGAAGAGGGCATAGAGAATGGAGAGGGTGAGAATGACCGCAGCTCCCGGCAGCACAAAGAGGATGCCTGCCGCGAGCCCGCCTTTCACGCCATGCAGGCGCCAGCCGCAATAGGTGGCAAGCTGCATGGCTTCTGGCCCGGGCAGCAGCATGCAGAAATTGAGCGCGTTCAGGAATTCGGATTCGGTGAGCCATTTCCGCTCTTCGACGATTTCCTTGTGAAGGAGCGCGATCTGGCCCGCCGGCCCGCCGAAGGAGAGCAGGCCGATGCGGGTCCAGACCTTGAAGGCGTCGGAGAATGATGTGGTCATGCCGGCGCCTTTGAAGGTGAGACCCAAACATGGGTTTCTTCGGTGGCATCGCGGCACCAGCGGTAAAGCGCGTCATAGACGGCCATGCCCGCTTCAAGCTGCTGAAGATCGTCGCTGTATTGGCGTGAAAGGCCGAGCGAGACAGCAAGAAGACCAGCCGCCTCGGGTTCATCTTTCAATCTTCCACCGAGATCGGCGGCTCTCACGATGCGGGACAGGTGCAAGAGCGGCGGCGTGGCGAGGCCAAACTCGGTGATCATGGTGTCGAAGGTGCAAGTATCGTTGCGGTGGGTCCAGAAGCCTTCCGCCATGTCAAAGGGCGTGGCGCTGAAGCGCTCGGCAACGCCGGGCACATCGTCCGGCGGCACATAGAGGAATTCTGCGCCGGGATCGACAAAACGGCGGATGAGCCAGGGGCAGGCAATACGATCGATCTTGGGCCGGTGGCGCGTCACCCAACGCGTATGGCCTTGGGCATTGCGCGGTGGAATGATAGTGGAAGGAACAAGCGGCAGGCCTGCCTCGCGCCAGGCTTCGAAGCCGCCGCTCAAGGAAATGGCATCCCTTCCCGCCAGCCGTAGAAGGGCGGCGGAGCCTTCACTGAGTTTTGCACCGCGCTGGCAGATGATGACAGTGGGGCCTTCGCCGCCGGGCATTGCGCCCTCTGAGATTGCGACATGGGTGGTGCGGATGCTGGCAGGGATAAGGCGCGGGTCAGCGGCGAAATCATCGGCGGTGCGCACGTCGACGAGAAGAGGTGCGTTCGGCGTTCCGATGAGGCGGGCAAGCTTGTCAGCAGATATCGAGTTGGGTCCGGCCATGGCGGCGTCCTTTCAGGTCAATTGTGAAGATGGACGCGATTGCTTGGGCCTGTCGCCTTGAGAGGAGTTCGCATTCCCCTGCGGGCCACATAATCACAATGACAGATGCGGTCAAGCCTTTGCTGACTGGCGGAGGATTTGGGCCATCACATGAAGGGCGATGCGGGCGGCAGTATAGGCCGCCGTTCCGTTAAGATCGCGCTCGGGCACAAATTCCACCATGTTGAAGCCGGCAATGCGGGCCTTGCCGGCAACTGTGGCAATGAGATCCGTCAATTGCAGGAAATTCAAGCCGCCCGGCGAAGGAGCGGCAACGGCGGGCATGGCACTCGAGTCGAGCACATCGAGATCAAGACAGATGACGACATCGGAATTGGGTTCGATGTGCTCCAAGACGATATCGACGCCTTTTTGATGAAGCTGGCGGCAGGGAATGATGCGGGCGCCCCATTTCGCTGCGTCATCCAGTTCCCGCTGGCGGGCAGAGCCCAGCCCACGGGCGCCTGCCTGCACGATGCGCCAGACATGGGGCTGCTCGGAGGCTCTCCGCATAGTGGAGGAAAAGCCCTCGCGCACCTTGTAGCGCTCTTCGCGCCAATCGATATGGGCATCGATCTGCAGGATGGTGATGGGCGGCGATTTGGCAAAGCCCTCAATGAA
>JBIOWL010000479.1:0-3153 GCA_044868645.1 Aestuariivirga sp. | reverse complement strand
TCAATCTTGTAGGGGTCCTGGATGGCGAGCCTTCGCTCTACAAGACACGTTTCGCAACCGTTCTTGCCATGACCCATATCCAACTGCCCTTCACGCTTCTTCCCATCTACTCCGTGATGAAAACTATTTCACCGTCCTACATGCGCGCGGCGCGCTCACTCGGTGCCAAGCCAGCTTACGCCTATTGGAAAGTCTACATGCCGCAAACACTGCCTGGCGTCGCGGCGGGCTGCCTTCTCACCTTCATCCTGTGCCTGGGCTACTACATCACCCCTGCGCTCGTGGGTGGACCGACGGACAACATGATTGCGGGCTTCATCGACAGCGCCATGAATTCGGAAGGCAATTGGGGGCGCGCCTCGGCGCTCGGTGTCGTGCTGCTCGCCGCCACGCTTGTTCTCTACTACGCCTACAACAAACTTGTCGGCATCGACAAAATGAAGCTGGGTTGAGCCATGGCTGCGCCTCCCTATGCCACCCGCTCGGAAGTTGTCGCCCACTATGGCCTGCGCGTCTACGTGGGGCTCGTGCTGCTGTTCCTGATCGCGCCGATCCTTGCCATCATGCCGCTTTCCTTCAATTCGGAGACCTTCTTCAGCTATCCTATGCCCGGCTACTCGCTGCGCTGGTATGACGACTTCTTCACCAACGACCGCTGGCAATCAGCATTGCGCCTTTCACTGGTGCTGGCATTTCTCACAACATTGCTATCTACAACTCTCGGCACGCTGGCAGCCCTCGGCCTTGTGCGCGGCAACCTGCCTTGGCGCGCCACTATTATGGCAATTCTCATTTCCCCCATGGTGGTGCCGATCATCATATCGGCCATCGGCATGTTCTTCTTCTATGCCAAACTGAACATGCTCGGCACGCTCCCCGGACTTGATCTTGCCCACACCGCGCTCGCCACACCCTTCGTGGTTATAACAGTCACCGCAACCCTATCGTCCTTTGACAAGACACTGATGCGCGCAGGCGAAAGCCTCGGCGCCTCGCCGACATGGGTGTTTTTCAAGATCGTCCTGCCGCTCATATTGCCCGGCATGATTTCGGGCGCTCTCTTCGCCTTTGTCACTTCCTTTGATGAGGTAATCGCTGTGCTTTTCATCGCAGGTCCCGAGCAGCGCACCCTGCCGCGCCAGATGTTCTCCGGCATTCGCGAACTGATCTCGCCGACCATTACTGCAGCTGCATCAGTGCTGATCGTGATTTCAACCCTGCTCCTTGTTGCGGTTGAACTGCTGCGCCGCCGCAGCGAAAGACTGAGAGGCGTAAGATGATCCGCGGAGTGATGACATGACGGTTCACAAGCGCATCCGTCCCTTCAACACCAAGAATACCTATCCGGAACAGAAACTCGACAATGACCTGTGTCAGGCTGTTGTGGCGCGCGGCACCACAGTGTTTCTGCGCGGCCAGGTGAGCCAGGACCTGGATACGCGAGAATCACTCCACGTAGGCGACGCCACCTTGCAGACGCGGAAATCCATGGAGAACATCAAGACGCTGATGGAGGAGGCAGGCGGCAGCCTCGATCACATCTGCCGCATCGTGGTCTACCTCACGGATGTCCGTTACCGGCAGGACGTCTACCGGGAAATGGGCGCCTGGCTGAAAGGCGTCTTTCCCTGTTCCACGGGTCTTGTCGTTACGGCGCTTGCACGGCCCGAATGGATCGTGGAGATTGAGGCAACCGCAGTCATTCCCGATTAGGTTCCGCCGTGACATTCTCAATCGCAGGCCGCTGTGCACGAACCGGCATGTTCGGCGTGGCAATAACCACATCCTCGATCGCCGTGGGCGCCCGCTGTCCGCATGTGCGTGCCGGCGTCGGGGCAGTCTCGACACAGAATGTGACTGATCCTGCGCTGGGTCCGCTCTTGCTCGACTATCTTGAAGACGGCCTCAATGCGCGGGAAGCACTCATGGCGGTGACGCGCAACCGCAAGGACATCGACTACCGCCAACTGATAGTTGTCGACCAGTTCGGCCAATCAGCATCCTATTCGGGAAGCAGGATTCTCGGCACCCACGCCGTCAGCGAGGAACGCAACTGTGTCGCCGCCGGAAACCTGCTGAAATCCGCTGCCATTCCCAACGCCATGACAGAGTGCTTTCTTGGCCATCCGGAATTGCATTTGGCCGAAAGGCTCCAGCGAAGTCTTGAAGCTGGTATAAATGCCGGCGGAGAAGAAGGGCCGGTTCATTCCGCCGCGCTCCTGGTGTGCCACGAACATTCATTTCCGTTGGTGAGCCTGCGTGTCGATTGGCACGATAGCGATCCCATCGGCGCATTGCGGGCGCTGTGGACGAGCTACGAGCCTCAAATGGAGGCCTACCTCCAGCGTGCCATTAACCCGTCCGCGGCCCCAAGCTACGGCGTCCCTGGTGATGAAGTATGACGTTTCACGTTGGCGAAGTGGTCACGGACTTTCCGGTTTCGTCAAATATGTGCAGTTGATTGCTATCGACCTTCAGCTCGACGTCCGAACCTGCAGTAATGTCTGTCTTGCCTCCTTCCTGCGCCACGATGATCGAACCATCGCCCTGCCGGACATGCACCAGCGACCTGTCGCCGAGCCTTTCCACCACAACCACTGTGCCCGAGATCTGGCCACCCTCCTTCGTGATGCTGACGGCTTCGGGCCTGAACCCCAACTCATACTGACCCGCTGAAGGAAGCCTGACGTCCAGCTTAACGGGTATTCGGCTCGCGGTCTCTATCTCTTGCCGGTTGCGGCTTCCCTTCACCTGCACCTTGAGAAAATTCATGGCAGGAGAACCGACAAATCCGGCAACAAACCGCGTGGCAGGCTGGTGATAGACCTCCATGGGCGTGCCGATCTGCTCGATCCTGCGGTCGTTCAGCACCACGATCCTGTCAGCAAGGGTCATCGCCTCTGTCTGGTCATGCGTCACATAGATGACCGTCGCTTTCATGCGCTGGTGCAACTCCGCCAATTCCACACGCGTGCGCACGCGCAAAGCCGCATCAAGATTCGATAGCGGTTCATCAAATAGAAACGCCTTCGGCTTCTTGACGATGGCACGGCCGATTGCCACGCGCTGCCGCTGCCCACCGGAAAGTTGCGCCGGCCTCCTTGCCAGAAGTCCATTGATCTCAAGCATGCGCGCCGCTTCCTTGACGCGCGC
>JBIOWL010000478.1:0-5124 GCA_044868645.1 Aestuariivirga sp. | reverse complement strand
TTCTTGGCGCCGGTGTGGCCCAGATAGAATTCCACGGGCCTGCCGATAATGTCACGCACGGTCTGGCGGGGATTGAGGGCCGTATCCGCCGACTGGTAGATCATCTGGATGCGGCGGAGCGTATCGCGGTCGCGATCCTGCAGGCGGGGTGGCAACACCTTGCCGTTGAATTCGATGCGGCCCTTTGAAATGGGCAGAAGGCCGGTGATAGCTCTCGCCAGTGTCGATTTTCCGGAGCCCGATTCGCCAACGACCGAAACGGTGCGGCCGCGCGGCACGCGCACCGTGACGTTTTCCAGAACCTTCATGGCGCCGGAATAGGACGCATCCACGGCTTGCACGGAAAGCGCGATGTCGGCTCCCTTGCTTTCCTTCTTCTCAAGTTTGCGCACGGCCCAGAGAGTCTTGGTGTAGTCCTCAGACGGCTTCTTCAGCATGGTGCGGGTTTCATTTTCCTCGACGAGATTGCCGTAGCGCAGCACCAAGATGCGGTGGGCCATCTGGGCCACCACGGCAAGATCATGGGTGATGTAGATGGCGGCTGTGTCGAACTCTTCCACGATGCGGCGCATGGCGGCAAGCACTTCAACCTGCGTCGTCACGTCAAGGGCCGTGGTGGGCTCGTCGAAGATGATGAGATCGGGGCGGCAAGACATGGCCATGGCGGTCATGATGCGCTGCAATTGCCCGCCCGAAACCTGATGGGGATAGCGCTCGCCGATTGAGTCGGGATTGGGAAGCTGCAGGCGCTTGTAAAGGTCGCGTGCATCTTTTTCCGCCGTCTCGCGGTCCATGACGCCATGGTTGCAAGCGCTTTCCACCACCTGATCCATGAGGTGATGGGCCGGATTGAAGGAGGCGGAAGCGCTCTGCGCCACATAGGCGATGCGCGAACCCCAGAGGCTGCGCAGTTCCTCCTGGGAAGCGCTGAGCAGGTCCTTGCCGTCAAAATGAATGGAGCCACCGGAGATGCGGCAGCCCGGTTTGGTATAGCCCATGGCGGCAAGGCCAAGTGTTGATTTGCCAGCGCCCGATTCACCGATGAGGCCCACCACCTCGCCGCGCTTCAGGGTGAGGTTGATGCCTTTGACGATGGGATGCCACCTGTCATCCGAATAGCCCTCGATCTTGACGCCCTTCATTTCTACGAGCGTTGCACCCTTGACGCGGACAGGGTTTTTCTTGACATCACTTTTCATCGCGGAGCCCCGAAGTCTTGTGCAGGAACCAATCCACCACGAAATTCACGGCAACAGTGAGGAGCGCGATGGCGGCGGCGGGAATGAGCGGCTGCGGTCGGCCAAAGGTAATCAGTGTTTTACTCTCGGCCACCATGGAGCCCCAGTCAGCCGTTGGCGGCTGGATGCCGACCCCCAGGAATGACAGCGCAGATATGGTGAGGAAGACGAAACAGAAACGCAGGCCGAATTCGGCAATGAGCGGCGGCAGGATGTTGGGCACGATTTCGCGGAAGACGATCCATGGCAGTTTTTCACCGCGCAGACGCGCGGCTTCCACAAAATCCTGCACGGCAACGGAGAGGGCCGTGTTGCGGGCCAGGCGGAAGACGCGGGTGGAGTCCAATACCGCCAGAATGAAGATTAGGTTCCAGACAGACTTGCCCGCCATGGCCAGGAGCATCAGCGCGAAAATCAGGACCGGGATCGACATCAGGACATCAACGATGCGTGAAAGGATGGTGTCGAGCCAGCCGCGGGTGACGGCGGAATAGATGCCAAGCGAGCCGCCGATAAAGAAGGAGATCAGAACGGTGAGGAGCGCAATGCCGATGGTATTGCGGGCGCCGAAGATGACACGGGAAAGGGTGTCGCGGCCGATCTGATCAAGGCCGAAAGGGTGGGCGATAGAGGGCAATTCATAGGCTTTGCCGATGATCTGGGCCTCGCCATAGGGTGCTATCCAGGGCGCAAAGAGGGCGCAGAAGAAGTAGAAGGCGATCACGCCCATGCCGAACATGGCGCTGGGCGGTGCCGACTTGAGCAGGCGAACCGTCCCTTGCCACCAGGTGCGGCGTGAGCGGATAGAGCGGATGTCAACGTGTTCCGTGGTCATTTTGGATGCAAAAGCCTCGGGTTCGTAACGATGGCGATGATGTCAGCGGTGAGATTGAGGAGGATGTAGGTGGCGGCAAAGATGAGGGCGCAGGCCTGAGCAACCGGCATGTCACGCGATCCAACCGAGTCAACCATCAGCTGGCCGATTCCCGGATAGACAAAGACCACTTCAACCACGACAACGCCGACCACCAGATAGGCCAGATTGAAGGCGATGACCGTGGCGATGGGCGCCCAAGCATTTGGGAGCGCATGCTTGATAATCACCTGCCGCGGCGTCAGGCCCTTGAGCTTAGCCATCTCTATGTAGGGACTGGAGAGCAGTGCAATGATTGACGCCCTGGTCATTCGCATCATGTGAGCGACAATGACCAGCGTCAGCGTGACCGCGGGCAGAAGCGCGCGAAAGAGGTGTTCCGCGAACGGGGTGTTGGCGTTCACAGTGGACAGCGGATAGAAAATCTTCAGCTTCACGGCGAGGAAGAACATCAGGATGTAGGCCACGAAGAATTCCGGCGAGGCAATGGTGGTGAGCGTAACGCCGTTTGCTATGCGGTCAAACCAGCTGTTGCGATAAAGCGCCGTCAGCAATCCCAGGGCCAGCGCGATGGGTACGGCGATAATGGCTGTCAGAACCGCAAGGAAAAAGGTATTGTAGAGGCGGGGGCCGATAATGTCGGATACGAAACGCACGTTTTCGGAACGCCAGCCGCCGGCCCCTGCGAAGGATTTGCCGAAGTCGCCGGTCAATGCACCGGCAAGCCACTCAAAATAACGGGTGACGGGAGGGCGATCGAGGCCCAGTGACTTGTTGAAGGCTTCCACGGTTTCAGGCGTGGCGCCCTGACCCAGGATTGCCTCGGCAAAACCGCCCGGCAGAAGCTCAAGTGACGAAAAGATAATCACCGAAACGGCAAGCAGCGTCAGGAGCCCTAGCCCCAGCCGTTGCAGCACGGTTTTCAAAACCGGGTGCATGCGTTCTATCCCCTTGCCTGACCCAGCCGGATTTCTTTGTTCCGGTCATGGGAATGCTAACAGACTGACACGCCATTGCCAGAAAATTTTTCCCGTTGTTTGATCAATTGCGACGCATCGCTGGCCCCAAACAGCAAAACCCCCGCCACTTGGGCGGGGGTTCCATGATCTTGAGGTGTGATGGCCTAGACGAACCACCAGCGGTCATACATGTAACCACCGTCGAAGTCGTTGTCGGAGTTGAACTCGCCGTGACCGAGCTTGGTCGACATGGCGCCCACGTAGTTGGCGAACATGAGAACCATCTGGCCGCCATCATCATGCACCAGCTGTTGGGCTTCCGCGTAGAGTGCTGCACGCTTGGCCTCATCGGTTTCACCGCGGGCAATCGGCAGGATCTCGTTGAAGCGGGCGTTCTTCCAATGCGTATCGTTCCATGCAGCATTTTCAGACAGCGAAACCGAGAGCATCGTGTCCGCCGTTGGACGGCCGCCCCAATAGCAGTGCACCCAAGGCTTCTTGATCCAGACGTTGTCCCAGTAGCCATCGTTGGGCTCGCGGATGACGTTGATCTCGATGCCGGCTGCCTTGGCATGTTCAGCCATCAGCAGGGCAGCGTCAACAGAGCCGGCGAAGGCGGCATCAGCGGCCGAGAGGTCCACCTTCAGGTTCGAGATACCCGCCTTGGCGAGGATCGACTTGGCCTTTTCCGGATCATAGGTATGAACAGGTTCCGGGCTGGTTGCGAACTTCAACGATGGCGCGAGCGGCGTATCATTGCCGGGCTTGCCGTAGCCGAAGAGCACCTTGTCCACCAGTTCCTGGCGGTTCACAGCCCACTTCAGCGCCTTGCGCACTTCCAAATTGTCGAAGGGCGCAACGTCGGTGAGCATTGGCGCGGTGTAGTGCTGCATGCCGGACACATCATAGATCGCCGTTTCGGGTGCTGTCTTCAGAAGGTCGATGGTCTTGAGGTCGACCTTGTCGATGTAGTCGACTTCACCAGCCAGATAAGCATTGGTGCGAGCTGCCGGATCAAGGATGGACAGCTGCGTTATTTCGTCGAAGTTGCCGGGCGCGAAGGCGTTCGGGTTCTTCTTGAAATGGACGCGAACGCCCGGCTCGAAACCGTCGAGGATGTAGGGGCCAGCGCCGAGCCCGCTCAAATCCGGCTTGCCGTCCGTGATGGAAAGGATCGGGAACTGGTATTGAGCGAAGGCATAGGGGAAGTCCGCGTCGGCGCCTGACAGTTCAATGACCACCGTTTCGGGGCCATCGGCCGCCACGGACTTGACGCCGCCGAGATAGGCCTTGCCCGCCGATTTGGAATCTGGACCATTGTGGTAGTTGATGGTGCCGACCACATCTTCCGAGGTGAGCGTCTTGCCATTGTGGAAGGTCACGCCCTTGCGAATCTTGAACACCCACTTCTTGGCGCCATCCGAAGGCTCGAAGCTTTCGGCCAGATAAGGTACTACGTTGTTCTTCGGGTCTGTGCGGGTCAGCGGGGCACCAACAAGGCTCCGGCCCCAGCCGAAATTCATGCCGTGGGCATAGGTTGCAGGATCAAAGGTGTCAGTGGTGTTGCCGTGACCGAGACCAGCGCGGAAATGCCCGCCTGGCTTAGCCTGGGCACGGGCTGCCTTGGTGAACAGCGTGCCGGCAGCGGTCAGCGAAACGCCACCCGCCACCGCGAACTGCACGAAGTCACGGCGGGAGAGCTTGCCCCTGGTCACGGCCAATTTGGCCTGTTCAAGCTTGAATTCAAATTCGGTCATGTCTCACTCCATGTGAAATGGTTTTTTGCCTGAAAATGGGGGGCTGGCTTTCGTGACGCGGCGAACCCTGTGCCGCGCGGTTTCTGTCCAAAACTCCCTCTGTATTCTTGTTCTTGCTCCTTACAAGGAGGTGTTTGGGCTGGCCCAAACCTGAGGGAAGCTTACATCAGGCTAGGGGGCCGTCAATTCAATTTGCGCCACTTTTTGGTCCATAACGGAAGGGCCAGACTGGTGAATTGTTTCGGACAGAGATGTTTTGCGCCAGCGTATCCATGTGAGGGCGGCGTCAACACAAG
>JBIOWL010000477.1:0-7408 GCA_044868645.1 Aestuariivirga sp. | reverse complement strand
TCTGATCCGGATGGGCACTTGTGGGAGGTGGCCCACAATCCCTATGTGAAGATCACGAAAGACGGGCATATCAAACTGCCTTGACGCCACTTGATGAATCACGACAGCTATTCTCCCGATTACATCCGCGGCATTCTGCAGAGCGTGAAGACGATTGCGCTCGTCGGCGCTTCGGCGAATGCGGTGCGGCCATCCAATCTTGTTTTCAAATATCTGCTCGACAAGGGCTATGATGTGATTCCGGTCAATCCGGCGCTGGCGGGCCAGGAGCTCTATGGCAAAAGGGCCTATGCAGCGCTCAAGGATATTCCCGTTCCGGTGGATATGGTCGATGTCTTCCGAAAACCGGAGGCGGCGCTCGGCGTGACAGAGGAGGCACTGGCCCTGTCGCCTCTGCCCAAGGTGATCTGGATGCAGCTTGGAGTCCGCGATGACAAAGCGGCGGCGCTGGCTGAAGCACAGGGCGTGAAGGTGGTCATGAACCGCTGCGCCAAGATGGAATATGGCAAACTCTCCGGCGAATATGCCTGGGTGGGCGGCAATCCTGGTGTCATATCTTCCAAGCGGCAGGTGATGCATGCCAGCGGCAGATTGCAAAGTCTTGGAATCGCAGAGTCCGTGGAAAAATAGCGACGGAATTTGCTTTCCCGCGCGTCTCTATTTCAGGAGACAGAACTGATGAGCGAGACATCCCTGCGCTATACGAAGACCGCAGTTTGGCTGCATTGGATCACCGCGGCGCTGATGATCTTCATGCTGTTCTGGGGAGAAGAGCTCATGGAGGTGCCGCGCGGGCAATCACTGGCCAATTGGCAGCCATCCGCCCATGCCACGATTGGCATTTTGATCCTGTTGCTGGCTATAGCGAGACTTCTGTGGCAAGCGGGCCATCCTGCGCCACCGCTGCCGGAGAGCACAGCGCGCTGGGAAGACATCGCTTCGCGCCTGATGCATGGTGCATTCTATGTGCTGATGATTGCCATTCCCGTCCTGGGGCTTATGGCGCTGGTGCCCTTTGGCCTGGAACACATCGATGTGGACCAGGTCATGTTCTTCAAGCTGTTCCCGTTGGCCATCATGCCCAATCTCGGAGAGTGGACAGCGGAGGCCCATGAGATTGCCTCCAACATCGCCAAGATATTGGTGATCCTGCATGTACTGGCCGCGTTGAAACACCAGTTCTGGGACAGGGATGGCCTCCTCATGCGCATGTCTCCGCGCTGAAGCCGCGAATTGCCTAGAGGCAAAGGGGCGGTTACTGTGAACATCCAAAGTTGAGGAGGTTCACATGGCCGACAAGAAGCCCGGGTTTGACACGCTTGCCATTCACGCAGGTGCCGCTCCCGACCCGGCAACGGGTGCGCGCATCACGCCGATCTATCAAACCACGGCTTATGTCTTCAACGATGTGAACCACGCCGCCGATCTCTTCGCGCTGCGGGCCTTCGGCAACATCTACACCCGCATCATGAACCCCACGCAGGCGGTGCTGGAGGCGAAAGTGGCGGCGTTGGAGGGCGGCACTGCGGCGCTTGCCGTGGCCTCGGGCCACGCAGCGCAACTCATTGCTTTCCATGCCATGCTAAGGCCCGGCGATGAATTCGTGGCGGCGCGCCAGCTCTATGGCGGCTCCATCAACCAGTTCAACCATTCCTTCAAGTCCTTCGGCTGGCACGTGGTGTGGGCCGATGCGGAAGACCCCTCGAGTTTCGAGAAGGCCATATCGCCCAAGACCAAGGCGATCTTCATCGAGTCGATCTGCAATCCCGGCGGGCGCATCACCGACATCGAAGCCATTGCCAAGATTGCCAAGAAGGCGGGGCTGCCGCTCATCGTCGACAATACCCTGGCGACACCTTATCTCTGCTCGCCCATCGCCCACGGCGCCAATATCGTGCTGCACTCGCTGACAAAGTTCATGGGAGGCCACGGCAATTCCATGGGCGGCGTCATCGTCGATGGCGGCAATTTCGATTGGTCGGCATCGGGACGTTATCCGCTGCTCTCGGAACCCAATGACAGCTATCACGGCATGCGCTTCCACGAGACCTTCGGCGGCATTGCCTTTGCCATAACCTGCCGCGTGCTGGGCCTCCGCGACCTTGGCCCTGCCATGGCGCCGCTCAACGCCTTTCTCATTCTTACCGGCATGGAGACGCTGGGCCTTCGCATGCAGCGCCATTGCGACAACACACTTGCGGTTGCCAACTGGCTTTCGAAGAATGCCCACGTCTCCTGGGTAAATTACGCGGGGCTTCCAAACGACAAGCACCACGCACTGCACAAGAAGTATGTACCGAAGGGCGCAGGCGCGGTGCTCACCTTCGGTCTCAAGGGTGGCTATGATGCGGGCGTGAAGCTGGTTTCAAACGTGAAGCTGCTGTCGCATCTAGCGAATATCGGCGATACGCGTTCGCTGATCATTCATCCGGCCTCGACAACCCACAGCCAGTTGACCGACGAGCAAAAGATCAAGGCGGGCGCTGGACCCGATGTGGTGCGGCTGTCGATCGGCATCGAGGATGTGAGTGACATTATTGCCGATCTGGAGCAGGCGCTCGGGTAAGCGTTGCGAGATGCCATAGGGCCAGGGCGAGGACGATGAGCGCGCCGGCCTGGTGAAGCAGTGCCACGCCAAGCGGCACTTGCAGGACTATGGTCAGGATGCCTAGGCCCGCCTGCGCCGAAACGGCAACAGCCAGCAGGAAAGCGCTTCCGGATGGCACGCGCCATGCCTGCAGCAGCGCATAGAGCAGAATGACATAGGCGAGGACGCGGTGATTGAATTGCGCCGTAAGCGCACTCTCAAAGGCATTGCGCCAGACGGGCGACAGTGAATTGAGTCCGTCCGGAACCAAAGCACCATTCATCTTAGGCCAGGTGTAGGAGGCATGGCCTGCATCCAGCCCGGCGACAAAACCTCCGGCGGCGACCTGCAAAAGAGTCAAGGCAAGGAATCCAACCGCGAGCGTGGTTCCTGGCGCCATCGGTTTGCGCCATTGCGATGAGAGAGTCACGGCCGTCCAGACAATGGCCGCAAAGATCACGAAAGCGACAATGAGATGCGCGGCAAGGCGGTATTGGCTGACATCCACACGCTCCACCAGTCCCGAAGCGACCATGTACCAACCCAGTGCGCCTTGAAACCCGCCGAGTGCGAAGATCAACACCAGGCGCGGCCAAAGCCTGCGGGGAACTTGCTTCGTTACAATGAAAAATAACAGGGGCAATGCGAAGGCAATGCCGATGAAACGGCCGAGAAAGCGATGGGCCCATTCCCACCAGAAGATGAACTTGAATTCTTCCAGGCTCATGCCACGGTTCTGGATCTGATATTCGGGAATCTGCTTGTACTTTTCGAAAACATCCAGCCACTGCGCTTCAGTCAGTGGCGGGATGGCGCCGAGCAATGGCTTCCATTCGGTGATGGAAAGGCCGCTATCCGTCAGGCGCGTGGCTCCGCCGACGACGACCATCAGCGCGACCAGCAGGGCAATGGCCCAAAGCCAGATTGCAACGGCACGCATGTTCCGCGTCGGGTTGGGCATGGCGGCAGATAGGAGTGAGCGCATATGGGACGCAAGCGCCCATTGGCCGCACCCAGCCTCAGCCCTTATAAGCATCCAATGAACATCAGAACACGCAAAGCAATTGGGACTATCGCGACAGTACTTTGGCTTACAGTCTATGCGCTTATCGCCATGGCCATTGGCGGGCAGTTTGTGGTGGGCAGCGGCGTTGCGGCAGAGCTTTTGTTTTATATACTGGCGGGCGTCGCCTGGATTCCGGTGGCGATGCTGCTCATCAAATGGATGACACGGCCTGATCCATAGTTTGTTTTTCAGGCCACATTGACACGCTGGAAGCGGTTCATCAGTGCGGCGGGCACGCCAGAAAGCAGTGTTTCCACATAGCGCGACTTCTGGAAACGGCCGGAGACCATGATGCGCGGCAAAGCCTGCAGATGCTGGGCGTGGCCTTCAAAGACAAGACCATGCCTCGTTGTAACGGAGGCGGCAAAGCCAGCCTCTGCGGCTAGTTTAAATTCACGAGGGCCCGCAGCATCGATGTTGCCGTAAGGATAGGCAAAGCTCCGCACTGACTCGCCCAGTTCTTCTTCAATGCGCTTTTTTGACTGCTCGATCTCGCATTTGGCCTCTGCTTCATCAAGTTTCAACAGGTTGAAGTGGTTCAGCGTGTGTGCGCCGATGGAAGCCAATGGCTCTGTGTTGAGTGTCCTGATTTCGTCCCAAGTCATCATCGCCGAACGGCACAGCGCATGAACATCAATGCCGCTCTTTTCTCCCCAGCGTAGTGTCCAGTCACGCTGCTCGTGCTCAGGCATTTCCTTCAGAACGGGAGACAGGACATTCCAGGCCATGGCCTTCTGGCTGTCATTGCGCGTCTCCAGCTGATAATTGTTGCCGGCCATCTCCACATCGATGGACGCTGAACCGGCAATCATATGCTCCAGCACGCGCCACCACATTTCACTGTGGCCATCGGCCATGCGGGTTGCGACAAACACAGTGAATGGACATCTGTGACGGCGAAACACCGGCAGCGCGTGGACAAGATTGTCCTTGTAACCATCATCCAGCGTGAAGACGGCAAAGGGCCGGTGCCACGTTCCGCCTTGCCGCAGCCGCGCCGCGGCCTTCTCCAGCGACAGCAGTTCATAGCCCAGGCCCTTCACCAGCGAGATGATCTCGCTGAGAAATGCGGGGGTGATGGCTAGCCTGGCATTGGGTGCAAACCCGCTTTCGTGGCCGCCACCGGGATAAACATGGTGGAGACAGAAAATGGCGCCCTGCCCGGCGAAATAGGGGCGCAGAACCGCCGATGCGCCGGAATAGTGCATGACGTCAAAGCAGGTTCTGAGAATGGCGGTGTTGGGCATCGGACTATACTTAAGCAGCAAGTTTGAGCGCGCTGTCGACATGGACGGCCAACACATCTGTGATGCCCTGTGCGGCAAGGGTCTGCGCCGCAGGGGCAAGGGCTGGCATGTGTTCAGCAGTTGCGAAAATGATTGCCGCCCCGCAGCCCTTCATCAAGGGAAGCGATTGCGGCGAGGCTTCGCCTACGTGAATAACAACCGCATCATAGATGCCGGCCAGGGTACGGGTGATGTTTTCCATGCGCTGGGCAAGGGCTGCGGTGGATTCAGGCTGGACCTCGCCGCAGCGTATGACCTGCAATTGTGAGCTGGCATCACGCTGCATGATTGCCGCAAAGTCGGCCTTTCCGGCCACAAGATCAGTGAGCCCTTGCACAGGCGCCAAGCGCATGAGGTCTGGAATGATGGCGTGGCGGCAATCGAGATCAAGCAGGATTGTCTTCAATCCTCCGGCAGTGAGTTGGCGCGACAAGGCCACGGCCGCGGTGGCCATTTCCCGGCCAGTTCCCATGCCGGTGACGGCGATAGCGTTGGCTCCGCCCTGCCGGACAAGGGCAATCGCGTGTTCGGCAAGAGGTGTCAGCAATGCGGAGTGGGTCCTGTCATGTTCCAGCTTGCCGAGAAGCAGGCTCGCCTCGGCGGCCGTTCGCGCCGAAGGAATACTGGCAATAATGGAAATTGGTTTTCCCGGCACCGCGGCGCGTGCGAAAGCGGCCGCGGGTGCAGCAACCTTCGTTGCTGGCTTTGCCACAGGAGCCCGACCTGCGGGTACGACGAAGTCGGGAATCTTGCGGCCTGCATCATGCAATGGATGATGGCGCGCGGCCTGAGAGTTGATTGCAGGCGCAAGGGACATCGCGTTCAGACGCGCGGCCTGGCGCATGATTTCAAGCAGGAATGCCAGGCCGAGGCCAAGGCCAAGGCCGACCATCGTGGTGAGCAACAATGTGGGGCCGAACTTGGGGAAGTATGGGTTGGCGGGCGCCGAGGCATATTGAATGACGCGGGCGATGCCGGGTTGCATGTCCAGGTTCTGGCGGGTGTTGCTGTCGGCAAAGCGGGCTAGCATCAGTTCAAGCTGGTCGCGGTTGGCCTTAGCCTCGCGCTCCAGTTCCTTGAGCCGGACTTCATCCTGCAGCGAAATCGTCTCTCTGCCTTTCAATACTTCAAGGCTGGCGCGGAGCGAATCGGCGCGGGCGGCGGCGACCTTGGCCTGCCCCTGCAGACCATCGACGATTTTCAGGGCCTCCTGCCGGACCTGTTTGCCGATATCATCGACATCCTTTTGCGCGGCCTTCATCTTCGGATGGTTTGGCAGATAGGTTGCCGACAGTTCGGAAACCTTGCGGGCCGCACTCACCTGGAGTTCGCGCAGGCGCTGGATGGTGGGAGAGTTCAGGACTTCCGAGGAAGCGTCGACCGAACCCCTGGTTGCCAAGAGATTGCGGATTTCATCTGCCCTGGCCTGGGCTTCGCTACGGGCGGCATCGGCGAGGGTCATCTGCGAGTTGAGTTCGGAAATCTCCTGGCTGCCGATGGTTGTTTCGCGGGAACGGAACAGCCCCTTCTCGGCGCGAAATTTTTCAACGGCAGCATCGGAACTTGAAACACGCGCGCGCAATTCCTCGATCTGGCCGGAGAGCCAATCGCGGGCGCGGCTGTTGGAGCCGGCATCGGATTCGCGGGTGGAAGTGACATAGGTTTCAGCAAGGGCGTTGGCCACATTGGCGGCCACCTTGCCATCCTGCGCCACATATTTGATGGCGATCACATTTGATTCTGGAACCGCATAGACAGTGAGCTTGTCGGCGATGCGCTCAAGGGCCCGCTGCTCGGCCGTCATGGGCCTTGGATCATCACTGAAGCCGGCAGCGATCAGGAGCTGCGAAACAGTCCCGAGTGGTTTCTGGAGCGAGTCGAATTCCGGCAGATTAACCAACGCCAACCGATTGATAACGCGCAGCGAGAGATCGGAGGATTCAACCACCGCCATCTGGCTCTTGATCACCCTCTCATCAATCGTTCCATCGCGTGGCGTTGCCTGATTGACGTTGGGCTGGTCATAGGGAGTGGCCAGGTTCTGGATGAGGACCCGGCTTTCCGCCTGATAGGAGGGCTTGAACACGGTCAGGACTCCGAGGCCCGCCATCAGCCCAAGCGCCGTGCATGACATGACCAGGATTTTGCGGCGGCCCATGCCCCGCAAGACATCAATGATCGTAAAAGAGAGATCGCCTGTCATGACGCGGGTTTTCTTGCAATTTTCGGGGCACACTGCATGCGGCCCAAACTCTTCAGATTTTATGGTAACCAACTGCTTAACAAACCTTGGGTGGGACTTAAGCAAAAGCTAACCATGATCGTTTAGCTTTCGGCCATCCGGCGTGCAAAGACCGGAGAATTGTTTGTTGCGAAAGTTCACATGCGTATCACGGCGCTTCTTCTGTCTGCTTCGCTCATTGCCGGCTGTACCCAAAGCTGGGACAGCCTCGAGCCATCGGCACCTCC
>JBIOWL010000476.1:0-3912 GCA_044868645.1 Aestuariivirga sp. | reverse complement strand
TCAGCCTTAGTGCGGTTGCGGATGATGACCGGATTGCCGCGCCACTTGATGGTGACTTCCTGTCCTTCGGCAATAGGGGCAAGGTCAACTTCAATCGATGCCAAGGCGCGCACCGAGGCATCCGGATTCATTTGGTGAATGAAGGGCCAGGCCGTAAGAGCCGTGCCAACCGCACCGACTGCGCCTGTTGCAATGTAAAGAAAGTCACGTTTTGTGACGTCCCCATGATGGTGGCCATGGTGGTCCGTGGTCGCGGTCACTGTTCCCCTCGCTATTTTGTGCCCCGCCTGCACTGCATTGCAGCTCAGTGGCAAGCCCTTGAAATTCGGCGTATTTGACACCGCACTTGGGCGATGTCCAGCCATAGGTTGTCGCAGCGCCCAGCTTCCGCCACATTGCCGCCGCTTCCCATCAAAATATTGAAAGAAAATGGAAATCGCACTCTATCAACCGGACATCGCGGGCAACGCCGGAACCATCGCAAGGCTTTGCGCCTGTCTGGGGTTGAGGCTCACCATCATC
This sequence comes from Aestuariivirga sp., assembly GCA_044868645.1. Lineage (GTDB taxonomy): Bacteria > Pseudomonadota > Alphaproteobacteria > Rhizobiales > Aestuariivirgaceae > Aestuariivirga. Next base: position 3,390 of record JBIOWL010000476.1, on the reverse strand, counting down.
GAACCGGCAGGCTTTCTTTGGGATGATTCCAGGCTGCGCCGGGCGGGAATGGACTATCTTGATATCGCATCCATCACGCGCTCCCCCTCATGGGAAGCGTTCACCTCCCGCCACCGGGGCCACAGGCTGGTGCTGCTCACCACAAAGGGGACACAGAGTTACCTCGATTTTCGCTTCGAGCCGGATGACATCCTGCTGCTGGGCCGTGAGAGCTCTGGCGTTCCAGATGAGATTCATCAACAAGCGAATGCACGCATCACCATTCCCATGCAGAAAGGTGCCCGCTCGCTCAATGTGGCGCTGGCCTGCGCCATGGTGACAGGCGAGGCGCTGCGGCAGATTGGGCAGCCGGATTTCAAATGACTATCCATTGCTTTAAGGAAACGCGATCGCGAGGTTTGAGTTGAATTTGGAACAAGAAATGTCTGACGCAAAAGCGTGGTTTGAAACCCTGCAGTCGCACATCATCGTCGACCTCGAAACCATCGAGAAGGAAGCCGGGGGCAATTCGCAATTTGAGCGCAAGACGTGGCTACGTGGTCCCAATGAAGGCGGCGGCACCATGGCCCTCCTCCACGGCAAGGTATTCGAGAAAGCCGGCGTCCATTGCTCCACCGTCTTTGGCGAATTCTCTCCCGAATTCCGCAAGCAGATCCCGGGCGCGGAGGAAGACCCCCGCTTCTGGGCCTCAGGCATTTCTTTGATCATTCATCCCTGGTCACCACAGGTTCCAGCCGTTCACATGAACACACGCTTTGTCGCCACCAGCAAGGCCTGGTTCGGCGGGGGTGCCGATCTCACACCCGTTCTCGATCGCCGCCGCACCCAGGAGGACCAGGACAGCAAGGACTTCCACGCCGCATTGGAGCAGGCCTGCAACGGCCATGCGGTGGCCGATTACGAGAAATACAAGAAGTGGTGCGATGAATACTTCTATCTGCCCCACCGCAATGAGCCACGCGGCATCGGTGGCATCTTCTTCGACTACCTTGATTCGGGAAACCGCGCCGCAGACTTGGCCTTTGTTCAATCCGTCGGCGAGGCCTTCCGCGCCATCTATCCCGCCCTTGTCCGCCGCAACCTGCCACTCACCTATTCAGAGGCCGACCGCGAAGAGCAACTCATCCGCCGTGGCCGCTATGTGGAATTCAACCTGCTCTATGATCGCGGCACCTTGTTTGGCCTTAAGACCGGTGGCAACGTCGAAAGCATCCTCTCCTCCATGCCACCTTCCGTGAAGTGGCCTTGACAACCGAGTACCAAATGGACCTCCGCAACGGCTTCGACATTAAGCGCTACATCCGCACCATCCCGGACTATCCCAAGCCCGGTATTCTCTTCCGTGACATCACCACCCTGCTCGCCGATCTGCACGGCTTCCGCGCCGCCGTAGATGAACTCGCCTGGCCCTTTCTGCGAGGCGGCATTGATTTTGTGGCGGGCATCGAGGCGCGCGGTTTTATTCTCGGTGGCGCCGTGGCGCACACGTTGGGTCGTGGCTTTATCCCCATCCGCAAAAAGGGCAAGCTCCCTTCCCGTGTCATTGGCCAGGACTATGCGCTCGAATATGGCGTTGATACCATCGAGATCCACGCCGACGCCATTAAGCCGGGCGACCGCATTTTGCTGATTGATGACCTGATTGCTACTGGTGGCACCGCAGGTGCTGCCATTGACCTCATCCGCAAGTCAGGAGGCGAAGTTGTCGCCGCCGCCTTCGTGATTGATCTTCCTGATCTTGGCGGTGCTGAAAAACTCAGGGCCAAGGGCGTGAAGGTTCACACGCTGGTGGGATTCGAGGGGCACTAACCCCGCCGCGCCACCATCACATTGCCAGCGAATGTCATCACGATGCTGCCATCCGCCTTCTGGCCATCGGCATCAATGCCAACCATGCCCCAACCTGGCTTCGACTTCAATTCACGCTTTGCCGTGAACACAACGCCATAGCGGATGCTATCGCCGGCGTGGACCGGCGACGACCAGCGCAGATTGCTCAATCCCGGTGACGGTCCAATCTCCGGCAGCGACTTTCCCCCTGCAACGAACCGCGCCCGCTCCCGCATATTCGTTGCCACGAAACATGCCATCCAACCGCAACAGATGTGCCAGCCCGCAGCAACGCGCGCACCGAAAAGGCCGGACTGGGCCGCACCTTCATCGACATGAAAGCCGACCGGTGCAAACTGTGCAGAGAATGATCGGATTCTTTCTTCGGTGAATTCATGGGTGCCGAGATCGAAACGTCTGCCAATTTCAATCTCTTCCAGAAAGAGTCCCATCATGGCGAGCGCCTTCGCACAAACACCATGCCCTTAAGCTCCGTGCGCTTCTCGCCATCCTGCCCTACGAGGAATGACTCGAATGCCACAATGCCGACACCAGGCTTACTCTGAGATGGTCTTGTCCCCGTCACAAGCATCTCGCCAGTGAGCACATCGCCCACCAGCACGGGCCTTAGCCATTTCACTTCATCCATGCCGCTGGAGCCGAGAACTGCGCTGCGCGTCAATACTGCATCACACATGAACCGGGTCAGGAGGCAGGTGACATGCCAGCCACTTGCCGCCAATCCGCCCAACACGGAGTTGCGCGCCGCCTGCTCATCCACATGAAAGGGCTGAGGATCGAACTCCTGCGCGAAGGCCATGATCTCGCCGGCCGTGATCTTGTAGGGGCCGAGGGCAAAGCTTTGCCCAGCGGCGAAATCTTCGAGATGAAGAAGATCGCTCACGTGTTAAAGCGGAAGTGCATCACATCGCCATCCGCCACCACATAGTCCTTGCCTTCGAGGCGGAACTTGCCTGCCGTCTTTGCGCCCGCCTCGCCATCATTGGCGATATAGTCATCATAGGCGATGGTTTCAGACCGGATGAAACCCTTCTCGAAATCCGTATGGATCACGCCTGCCGCCTGCGGCGCCTTTGTGCCCTTGGTGATGGTCCAGGCCCGCGCTTCCTTCGGCCCCACCGTGAAGTAAGTGACAAGACCCAGAAGTGCATAGCCTTCACGGATCACCCGGTTGAGGCCGGGCTCAGAAAGTCCCACGGCATCGAGATAATCCTTCTGCTCCGCCGCGGGAAGAATCGCGATCTCGCTTTCGATCTTGGCCGAAACGACAACCGCGCGGTTTCCTTCCTTCGCCGCAAACTCTTTCACGCGATCGGAGAATTGATTGCCCTTGTCGGCGGAAGCTTCTTCCACATTGCACACATAGAGAACAGGCTTTGATGAAAGAAGGCCGAGACCACGGAATGCAACTTCTTCCTCATGCGAACGCTCAGCGAGGCGCGCCGGCTTTCCTTCACGCAGCAATACCAGTGCGCGCAACATCAGATTGGCGAGTTCCTTCGCCTCCTTATCACCCTGTTTTGCTTTCTTCTCAGTGTT
>JBIOWL010000475.1:0-4177 GCA_044868645.1 Aestuariivirga sp. | reverse complement strand
TTGTCGAGGCAACAATTGCCAAATGGTTCAAGAATGAAGGCGAGGCGGTGAAGGCCGACGAGCCGCTGGTGGAGCTTGAAACCGACAAGGTGACGGTGGAAGTGCCGGCTCCCGCTTCCGGCAAACTGGAAAAGATCGTGGCTGCGGCAGGAGCAACCGTTGCGGTTGGCGCGCTTCTTGGTTCGATTGCCGAAGGCGCTGCTGGAACCGCTGCTGCGGCACCTGCGCCCAAACCCGCCACTCAGCCACTTGCACCTCCGCCTGCGGCAAAGCCCGCTGAACAGACACTCTCGCCCGCCGTGCGCAAGGCCGTGGTTGAGAACAGGCTCAGCCCCGCCGACATTCCCGGCACCGGCAAGGATGGCCGCATCACCAAAGGCGATGTGATCACGCATTTGGAGAAGCCTACTGCTCCTGCGCCCGCAATGCCCATTGCACCAGCCGGCACTGAAGAGCGCGTGAAGATGACAAGGCTCCGCGCCACCATCGCAAGGCGCCTCAAGGAAGCCCAGAACACCGCCGCTATGCTCACCACCTTCAACGAAGTGGACATGACCGCCGTCATGGCCTTGCGCAACCAGTACAAGGATATCTTCGAGAAGAAACATGGCGTGAAGCTGGGCTTCATGTCCTTCTTCGTGAAGGCCGCCGTGCAGGCCCTGAAGGACATTCCCGCCGTCAACGCCGAAATCGATGGCGAGGACATCGTCTACAAGAACTACTATCACGTTGGCGTTGCCGTCGGTACCGACAAGGGCCTTGTCGTGCCGGTGGTGCGTAATGTCGATATGTTGTCCTTCGCCGCCATTGAAAAGACCATCGCCGACTATGGCAAGAAGGCGCGCGATGGCCAGCTTGCCATTGCCGACATGCAGGGCGGCACTTTCACGATTTCAAACGGCGGCATTTATGGCTCGCTGATGTCGACACCCATCCTCAATGCCCCGCAATCGGGCATTCTCGGCATGCACAAGATTCAGGAACGCCCCGTGGCCGTGAACGGCCAGGTGGTGATCCGCCCCATGATGTATCTGGCGCTCTCCTATGATCACCGCATCGTCGACGGCAAGGAAGCCGTCACCTTCCTGGTGCGCATCAAGGAAGGCCTTGAAGACCCCGAGCGGGCGCTGTTGGATCTCTGATCATGTCCCACGATCTCATTGTTATCGGCACCGGCCCCGGCGGCTATGTCTGCGCCATCCGTGCCGCGCAACTCGGCCTGAAAGTCGCAGTCATCGAAAAGCGCGCCACCCATGGCGGCACCTGCCTCAATATCGGCTGCATTCCATCGAAGGCACTGCTCCACGCCACCGAACTTCTGGCCGAGTCGAAACACGCCTTCTCCAAGATGGGCCTCATCACCAACACCAAGGTCGATTTCGCCCAGCTGATGAAGTTCAAGCAGGAAGCGATCGACGGCAACACCAAGGGCATCGACTTCCTCTTCAAGAAAAACAAGGTCGACGTGATCCGTGGGTCAGCCAAGATTCTGGGCGCAGGCCGCGTCGAGGTCGATGGCAAAACGCACGAGGCAAAAAATATCGTCATCGCTACGGGCTCCGATTCCGCCAAGCTGCGCGGTGTCGAGATTGACGAAAAACAGATCGTGACCTCAACAGGCGCATTGCTGCTCGAAAAGATTCCGGAAACCCTCACCGTCATCGGCGCGGGCGTTATTGGCCTGGAACTGGGCTCCGTCTATGCCCGGCTCGGAGCCAAGGTGACTGTCATCGAATTTCTTGACCGCATTCTGCCCGGCATGGATGGCGAAGTTGCCAAGGCCTTCCAGCGTCTTCTCGAAAAGCAGGGCTTCACTTTCAAGCTGGCCAGCAAGGTAACAGGCGCCAAGACATCCAAATCGGGCGTGACGCTTTCTGCGGAACCCGCCGCAGGCGGTGCTGCAGAAGAAGTGAAATCCGATGTGGTGCTGGTTGCCATCGGCCGTGTGCCCTACACGGAAGCACTTGGCGCCAGGGAAGCAGGCGTCGCCCTCGATGAGCGTGGCCGCGTCATCGTCGATGATCACTTCGCCACCAATGTGAAGGGCATCTATGCCATCGGCGACGTGATCCGGGGTCCCATGCTCGCCCACAAGGCGGAGGATGAAGGCATCGCCCTTGCCGAATTGATTGCGGGCCAGGCAGGCCATGTGAACTATGATGTGATCCCGGGCGTTGTTTACACCACCCCGGAAGTGGCCTCCGTCGGCAAGACAGAGGACGAACTCAAGTCAGCAAACGTTAACTACAGAAGCGGGAAATTTCTGTTCCTCGCCAATGGCCGCGCCAAGGCGAACCAGACAACCGATGGTTTTGTCAAGATTTTAGCCGACGCCAGGACAGACCGCGTGCTGGGTTGTCACATCATCGGAGCCCAGGCTGGCGAACTGATCCACGAAGTTGCTGTTTTGATGGAATTTGGCGGCTCCGCCGAGGATTTGGCCCGCACCTGCCATGCCCATCCGACGCTGGCTGAAGCCGTCAAGGAGGCCGCACTCTCGGTTGCAGGCAGAGCTATTCACAGTTAATTCGCATAAAATTCGAGTTAAGAACTTAAGTCAGTGAACATGCCGCTTTGCTAAGGTTCCCTTACTGCAAGAAGGAACCGAACGGTGGACAACAATCAAGTCGATATCATGCTGCTCGATGACGACGTCGATCTTCTGACGAGCGTTGCCGAACTCCTCGCCGACAGTGGCTACAAGGTGAAAGGCTTTGCCGATCCCGAAAGCGCCGTCGAGTTTGCCGTGGACCGCACCTTCAAGCTTGGCGTGTTCGACTTCCGCCTGGGCAGCGTCAAGAACGGCCTCGATGTCGTCGAGACCCTGCAATCCATGGGCTCCAAGGCCAATTATGTGCTTGTCACCGCCGATGTGGAGCGCTCAACCCAGCTCCGCGCCATGGGCCTCAAGGTGTTTGAGTTCATGAGAAAGCCTGTGCAGCCCGAAGCGCTCCTCGCCACTGTCGAGCGCGCCATGGCGGTTGCCGCCTAAAATCCCGTCGTCGGATTGAATCCCGTTCCATCGCTAAACCGCGAAAAGCGGAACGGCGTCGGATCAACGCATGGCGTTTCACCCAGAGCAATCTCTGCCATGAGTTTTCCGGCACCCGGGCCCAGGCCAAAGCCATGGCCCGAAAGGCCCGACAGCATGTAAAGTCCCCTCACCCCTTCAATCTTGTCGATCACCGGCACTGCATCAGGCGTGCCATCGATCATGCCTGCCCAGCGTTCTGCGATACTCGCATTGCTGAATGCCGGATATGATTTCTGAAGATGTGCAAATGCCTCGTCAAGGGTCACATTGTTAGGTGATGGGTCCAACACCCGCACCTTCTCGAAAGGTGTCACCTCATCCAGAGCCCAACGCCGCTTGATTTGCAATTCATCAAGGAATCTTCTGCCCAAGCGAAAACGCAATGAGCGATACTCCATTCGCAGCATTGGCAGAAAATCCAACGCATATCGGATGTGATTGGGCGTCAGATCGGTCAGCGTCAACGATCCATGCGCCACCGTGAAGCCACCATCGAGCCGCTTCCTCACCGCATATTTCAGCGCAGCAAAGGTGCGCTCATGGCCGATGTCGAGCGCGGATGTGCGCAAGGCCGGCGTCACCACGCCAAGCTGCGGAAAGCGGACGCCAAGGTTATGCAGGAAACGCGACGACCAATAGCCACCTGCTAGAACAACCGTATCGGTCGCAATGACTCCCTTCTCAGTTACCACCGATGAGACGCGCCCCGCTGACAACTCGACACCGCGCGCAGCACAATTGGTGACAAGCACCCCTCCCCTGGACTGGAAAAACTTTGCCATGGCAGGCACCGCAATGAAGGGCTCAGCCCGGCCATCATCCGGCGTGAAGATGCCGCCTTTGAAATGCGTGGTGCCGCCCGGCACAAGTTCCGCAGCCTCCACGCTGTTCAGGATGCGCGTGGAAAGCCCCGCAGGCCGTGCATGCTTTTCAACCCATTCCACGCGCTCGGCTTGCGCCGCTTCCGTCTCATTTAGATAGACAATGCCGCATTGGCGGAATCCGGTTTCCGCGCCGATCTTTGCATTCATGCCGCGCCAGAGATCGAGTGAAATCTTGATGAGCGGGATCTCGCGTGGGTCACGTCCCATCTGGCGGCACCAGCCCCAGTTCCGGCTGGATTGTTCAGCCGCAACTTCGCCC